>CAZNTY010000161.1:0-3392 GCA_964576085.1 uncultured Undibacter sp.
GCGTTCTACGCCTTCCCCAACATCAAGCGTACCGGCTGGAAGGCAAAGCCGCTTGCCTCTTCGCTGCTCGACGATTCCGGCGTCGCGCTGATCGGCGGGCCTGATTTCGGCATCCTCGGCGAAGGCTACATCCGCGTGTCCTATGCCAACTCGACCGAGAACATCCTCAAGGCGCTCGACCGCATGGGCGAGTTTTTGGCGAAGAAGAAAGCAGCCTGATGCTTCTCGACCCTCTCCTTGACGGGGAGGGTCGGCGCGCAAAAGCGCGCCGGGGTGGGGTGAGATGGCGAACGAGCGCGCACGACAGCTGCGGCGTGACCAAACGGATGCCGAAAGAAAACTATGGCGCTCATTGCGCCTATTGAAGGCGCGCGGATTTCATTTCCGGCGCCAGGTTCCGATAGACGGATTGATTGTCGACTTCGCCTGCTATTCGGCTCGAGTCGTAATCGAAGTCGATGGTGGCCAACATAACGAAATTCGTGGTGCGGCGACCGATAAACGCCGAGATACATTTCTAATACAGAATAATTTCAAAGTCTTGCGATTCTGGAATCATGAAGTACTTCGCAACATTAGCGGTGTGATGGAGGTCATCGTTGCTTCGTTACCCCCACCCCCGACCCCTCCTCGCAAGGGAGGAGGGGAGTTCTTTCTAACGCTTCCGCGTCTTTGGATTTAGGATCGGCGTGCTTGCGCTGCCCTGCTGCTGACCGGCCATCTCGTAGATCACCCGCGCCGGCCCCGGCTTGGCCAGTTTAGCGCCGTCCTTGTCGAGCGCGTCCCATAACGCGAGCAGCACGTCGCTTTTGACATTGTTGACGCCCGCCGCCGGATCGCGGATCCAGAACCACAGCTCGAATTCGAGCGCCCCCGGGCCGAAGGCCGATAGCATGCAGGCGGGCACCGGCTTCTTCACCACACGCTCAATGCCGAGCGCCGCCTGGACCGCCGCCTCCTGCACCCTGCGCGGGTCGCTGTCATAGGTGGTGTTGAACTTGACCTCGAGGCGGACGAAGTCGCTGGAATAGGTCCAGTTCGCCACGCGCTGCGTGATGAAGTCTTCGTTCGGGATCAGGTATTCGCGGCCGTCGCGGGTGTCGACGGACGTGTAGCGCGCGCCCATCATGCCGACCCGGCCGAAATGGTCGCCGACCGAGATGACATCGCCCGGCTTGATCGACTTGTCTGCGAGCAGGATGATGCCGCTCACCAGGTTCGACACGATCTTCTGCAGGCCGAAGCCGAGACCAAGGCCGATCGCGCCGGAGAACAGCGCCAGCACCGACAGGTCGATGCCCATCGAGCTGAGCGCGATCACGATCGCCAGCGTGATCAGCGCGATGCGGATCAACTTCGAGATCAGCACCTGAATCGACGGCGTGAGGTCGGTGAAGGTCTGCACGCGCCTGTCGAGGAAGTTGGCGATGGCGTTGGCCAGCCAGATCGTCACCAGCAGCAGCGCCGTGGTCTTGATGACGAGCAGCGGCGTGATGCGAAGCCCGCCGACGATCAGGCTGACGGCCGGCGAATCAAGACTCGCCGTCACCGGGTCGAGCAGCCGCAGGATGCTGAGCGCCGCGATCGTCCAGATCGACAGCGTGACGACGCGGTTGACGAACTGATTATGGATGACGCTGGTCAGGACGTTGATGATGAGCCATGCGGTCGTCAGATTGATTGCGACCAGCATCAGATAGGTGCGCGGCTGTTCGACCTCGGCACGGATGCTGCTGCGTATTATGGTGAGGATGAGGATGAACGCGAGAATGCCGAGGTGCCTGACCAGGGTGCGCATGGCGATCCGCGGCAGCGGCGGCCAGCTCATCGTCATGGACGAAAAATCGTTGCGCCGGCGGATTGCCCCGGCAATCGCGTTGGCAATGACTGCGGCCAGCACAATCAGACAGAGCTGAATCGGCAGCCAGATCGAGCTGATTTCCGTGCGGAACGTCTGGCGCAAGGCATCGAGCAGGTTGGACGCCGCCATCTGATAATCGGCAAATTCCATGAAGCACCCGCTCGTCGGATGAACCTGAATAAGACTATGATTCGGCCGGCATTGCACAGGTGGTGCCTGCGGGCGCCGCCTGTCGGTCAGTCGGGGAGGAAAAGATGCTCGAACGCATGATGTCCAACGATCGCGCCCTGTCCGAAGAACAACGTATAATGCAGAAAAGTTGCCGCGATTTCATCGACAAGGCGGTGCTGCCTTTCATCCGCCAGAACTGGCAGCGCGAATGGTCGATGGTTCCGGAAGACCGTCTGCCGCCCGCGATTCTCGAAGGCGCCGATAAAATCGGCATCCGGACCCTCGGCGTACCGGAGGAATATGGCGGTGTCGAGCTCGACAAGGGCACCGAGGTGAGGACCTTCGCCCTCATTGCGCAGGAGATCGCCCGCGGCGATTCCGGGCTTGCCGACAAGCTGGTGCAGAACTGGAAGGTGTCGGTGCTGCTGCGTCAGTTCGCGCCCCGGCACCTGCAGGAAAAATGGTTCAAGCGTCTTGTTGCCGAGCCGCAGTTCCTGATGGCGCATTGCCTGACCGAGCCGCGTGGCGCCTCCGACCGCTGGCTGCCTTACAACGTGCCGGAGGCGGCGATGCAGACGCGCGCGGTCAAGACCGATGGCGGCTGGATCATCAACGGACGCAAGCAGTTCATTTCGAACGGCTACGACGCCTCGCTTTACGTCGTCTATGCCAACACCAATCCGAAAGTCGGCATGCTGCAGGGCACGTCCTCGTTCCTGGTGCCGCGCGAGACCAAGGGCTTCTCGGTCGCGCGCTGCAACGAGACGCTCGGATGCCGCTTCATGAACAACGGCGAGATGGTGTTTGAGGACATGTTCGTGCCGGACGACCATCTCCTCGTCGCCGACACCGCGCTGGGCTCGGCCGGCATCTATTTCCGGCCCGGCAAGATCATTCAGGCGGCAAAGAACCTCGGCGTCGGCGTGCGCGCCTTCGAGGCGACGGCCGATTACGTGCAGAATTACGTGCAGGGCGGCCGCATTCTGATCAAGCACCAGGCTGTGGCATTGCGCCTCGCCGACATGGCGACGCGGCTCGAGGCGGTGCGCGCGCTGCTCGACCGCGCCGCCCGCGCGGTCGACGACAACGCGCCGGAGGCGGAAACGCTCTGCAACATGGCCAAGATGTTCGCCTCCGAGGAGGTGATGAAGGTCGCGCAGCACGCGGTGGAGCTGCACGGCGGCAATGGCATCATGCTCGACTTCGGCATCGAGAAGATGCTGCGCGACGCCGTCATATTCCTGCACATGGATGCGACCGTCGACATCTCGAAGTTCAAGATCATCAAAAATATGTTTCCCGACACCGCCGGCAAATACGCCGGGCCGGAATGAGCATATCTTCGTCATTCCGGGGCGCG
>CAZNTY010000162.1:0-4504 GCA_964576085.1 uncultured Undibacter sp.
GAGAAGCGCGCCGCCCGCCTGGCGCGTCACGACCGCCCCCAGCGTGAGGAACGCCAGCGCCGGCGCGAGCCGCGCGACGCGCCAAACGCCCGGCCGCGCGGCCGGCGCGATCGCGGCATGCCGGTCGATCGTGCCGAGCGCGAGCTCTACTACGCCAAGCCAAAGCTGCCCTTCCGTCATAACAAGGAGGCGGATCCGAACTCGCCCTTCGCCAAGCTGGCGGCGCTCAAGCAGCAACTTGAGGACAATGCGAAAGAGCAGCGCTGAACGGCCGGCCTCGGAACCCGCCCGTCAGCGCGTCGACAGGTGGCTGTGGCATGCGCGCATGGTGCGCACCCGCAGCGCCGCCGCGGCCCTTGTCGAGGCCGGCCATGTGCGGATCAACGGCGCCAGGGTGAAAGCGGCCAGCCATCTGCTGCGTCCCGGCGACATTGTGACGCTGGCGCTCGACCGCTCGGTGCGCCTGGTCCAGGTCAAGGCCTTTATCGACCGTCGCGGCGGCGCCGGAACCGCCAGGGCGCTTTACGGCCCCGTCCCTGCGAAAGGCTGACCTGTCCGGCCGTCCCTTGTCGCCCCGGCAGTGCTGCGCTAGGTGACAGGAACAATGACCTACGTCGTCACCGAGAACTGCATCAAGTGCAAGTACATGGACTGCGTGGAGGTTTGCCCGGTGGATTGCTTCTACGAGGGCAACAACATGCTGGTGATCCATCCCGACGAATGCATCGATTGCGGAGTCTGCGAGCCGGAATGTCCGGCGGAGGCGATCAAGCCGGACACCGAGCCCGGCCTCGAGCAATGGCTTGAGCTGAACGCCGAGTATGCCAAGACCTGGCCGAATATCACTGTCAAACGCGATCCGCCCGCCGACGCCAAAGAGTGGGACGGCAAGTCCGACAAGCTGAAGCTGTTCGATCCGGAACCCGGCCAGGGCGACTAAGTGGAGGGCGGAACCCGCCGCCGTTAACCCCGCCGGAAAAATTTGCGCGGAGGCGTTATCCGATCAGCCATTTTATATTGGCACGGCGCGTCGAATCCGCGTCCAAACCATTGATTTTTGCGGAAAATGTGATATATTGCCAACAAATCAGATGAAACAGCAACCGCCAGCGCGCTCCCCCATTTGGGAGCCTATTTTTTCGGCGGACTCCCAATAGGGTGGCTTTCAGAGGGCGTGGTTTTCCACGCGAACGGCAGTGGCAGAAAAAGTGCGTCACAAATCGAAAAAGGGTTCCGAGGCGATCGGCCGGGGAACCAAGAAATCCGCTGCCGTGCGGCGGACCTCGCAGGCTCTGCGCGCCGGTGCGCATGGAGCTCCCGCAGCCAAAGTGCCCGGCCGCCAGAAGGCGCCGGGTGAAGGAGCAATGCCCGTAATGACGGCCAAGAAGACGACCCAACGACAAGGCTTCAAGATCAACGAATTCATCGTCTATCCCGCGCACGGGGTCGGCCAGATCATGGCGATCGAGGAGCAGGAGGTCGCCGGCGCGAAGCTCGAGCTGTTCGTCATCAATTTCGTCAAGGACAAGATGACGCTGCGGGTTCCGACCGCCAAGATCGCCTCGGTCGGCATGCGCAAGCTGGCCGAGCCGCCGATGGTCAAGCGGGCGCTCGACACGCTCAAGGGCCGCGCCCGCATCAAGCGGACGATGTGGTCGCGTCGCGCGCAGGAATACGAGGCCAAGATCAACTCGGGCGACATCGTCGCCATCGCCGAGGTCGTGCGCGATCTCTATCGGTCGGAGACGCAGCCCGAGCAGTCCTATTCCGAGCGTCAGCTTTACGAGGCGGCGCTGGATCGGCTGTCGCGCGAGATCGCGGCGGTGCAGAAGATCACCGAAACCGAAGCGGTCAAGGAAATCGAGGGCGCGCTCGCCAAGGGCCCGCGCCGCGGTCCGAAGCCTGCGGAAGGTGCCGAGACCGAGGCCGAAACGGCCGCCGACGATGCGGCCGAGGAAGAGGCGGCCTGATCACCGCGCAATAACCACGATCAAAAGCCCGGCAGCGATGCCGGGCTTTTTGTTTGATCGTCTCTTTTTTTGGTGTCTGCCCCGCGGACCCGCCTCTGCTCTGCGGATAGGAGCATTCTATATTCCTTGATGAAGGCGGGTTGTCGGGGAGTGAAAAACAAATGCAATTAAACAAACTTGAGCGAGCAATTTTGGAAACTATCAGCGAGCGCGAGCCAGAACGTCTTCGCCAGAGTGGTCGGACTCAAGAGTCCCATGGCTTTTGTATTATTTTCCGACAAAGATGGAATTATCAAGACATTGGAAGGCGCCTCCACCGTGGGTGATACGCGGTCGATTGATTTTTCCAGTGTAGGATTTGAGATTCTTTGAAGCCCAAAGAACCACGGCAGACTCAGTTCGTGAGACGTAGGACTGACCGACCGGCGAGTTGCTTCGTGGTGTGCACGAGAAGATCATTACTCGCATGCACGGCGGAGGCCGATTACATCGGAGCAGCTGCCATCTCTGATGCGTCATCGCCTGCGAAGGCGGACGATCCAGTAAACAAAACACTCTCAATACGTTTACTGGATGCCCCGCCGGAGCCTGTCATCGGGCCGCGCGGAGCTTGTGTCCGGACGGCGCGAAGCGCCGATCCGGGTGCGCGGACTCGTTGGCGGGGCATGACAGAAGAAGGGATCAAGATTCCATCTGGATGGATTTCACTCGAGAGTCTGATCCATGAGGATTGAAGCGAGCACAGAGTTAATCCGTCACCCTGAGGCGCTTGGCGCGGAACGCGCCGAGCCTCGAAGGGCGACGGCCCCGTCTGATCAATGCCCGTCATCCTTCGAGGCTCCCCCGGCCAAGATTAGAATCTTGGCCGGGGTTCGCACCTCAGGATGACGGTTCGAGGTGGTCCGATTCAATCCCCAATGAGTCAGACTCTAGAACAGCGAAAATGGAAACAGTCGGGAGGCCGGTCGTGGTTCGGAGACGTCGGTGTCCTGCGCCTGCGCATAGCTGCGACGCGCCGGACGGCTGGCGTGGCGGACGGCGGGGGCCTGCTTCTGTGCCTTGGCGTTAAGCTCGGCGAGCATCGACGGACTGACGATCTGCTGCCGATGCAGTCTCGCCAGCGGGAATTCGGCGTGCTCATTGCCATATGACGGTCCACCCGGCCGGTGCAGGGCCGTCACGCCGGGATTGTCGTACACCGTCGGGCTGTTGGCCCAGTAGATCGGCAGGACGCAGAGGCCGAGCCCACACACCATGGCGAACGCGTAGATCGCCACCGAGAGGCCCAGCCCTTCGTCGTTATGGTTCATAGCCCTTCAACGATGGGCCGTTTGATTGGTTCCCCGCGCCGGCGGGCGCGGGGTTCATGCTGTTTCCACTCGGCCGGTGGTCCGGTCGGCGGATCAGATATCGAAGCCGTTGACCGCCACCGCAGTGTATTGGGTGCGGTGAGGGATCATCCGCCAGTTGCCGTCGACCGCGCCGGCGATCACTTCGATTTCCATGATGTCGAAAGTGCCCTTGTCGGTGCGCACTTCGCCCAGGCTCTTGCCGGTGCGGAACGCCACGGTGGCCATGCCGCAGGCCATGGGACTACTGGCCTGCCGGTTGATGGTCTGCAGCGCGCCGCCCGGGTCCTGTTCGCCCATCAGTTTGACGAATGTCGTGACCTCGTCCTTCGTGTCGCAAATCACGCCGGTACCGACGTGAAGCTGCTCGGAGTCTTCAAGTCCCGGATTGTCGGCCCGGCTCGCGGTCGCCATCGCGCTGGCGGCAAGAACCGCAAGGGCGAATGTCGCGGACATCGAACGCATGAGCTTTCTCCTTCTGTGCCTCAATCTCTCGAAGGAGCGAACGGCGGCCATGCGCTGCCGTTGCATCACGCGCTTTCACAATAATTTTCCGTCCCCTGTCCGGAACCGCCACAGTTCCACGCCAAAGTTCCGTTGCGGAACAGGCGCGCGGCCAAAGCGTTCACCGTGTTGGCACAACAGCAGAGGCACGCACATCATGTCGACATACGATCGCAATCCGACCCCGCGCGGAACCAGCAACACCGGCTGGATCGTGGGCGCCATCATTGTCGTACTGGTCATCATCGGGCTGTTCTACTGGGGCGGCTCGTCGACCAATACCGCGAGCAACACGCCGACTCCGCCGGCTGCCACCACGACCGGGTCAGGTGCGGGATCCACACCGCCGCGCCCGGCGACTCCGATGAGCCCGACGGCGCCGGCTCCAAGCCCGTCGACCACGCCGCCGTCGAACAACAACTCGCAGTAGCTTTAGTCAGCTCGGCGGACCGAAAGCCGCGCGCCGGCGCGATGCCGGACGCGGCTTTTTCGCGGACAAAATTCTGCGAAGTCGTTGCCTTGTGGTTTCCGGTCGATCACCGGCGCTGTTCGGCGTTACCGGGGCTCGCATGGGCGGCCTGGCCGCCTGCGGGCCGCAGCGCCTTTCCTTTGAGAGCCACGTCGTTCCACCCTCCGGCAGGCGAAGGCTCCCGCGTCCATCGAAAAGGAAAGATCGCTTCA
>CAZNTY010000163.1:0-7847 GCA_964576085.1 uncultured Undibacter sp.
CGTTACCGCCACCGCAGAGAGATCGCCGCCATCATTCGCGACACGGCCACCCTGACGAGGCGGGCCATTCACGCCGAGTTACGGCGCATGGCCGCACGGTGACGACGCATCGTGCGGTGTGTCGTGCGCTATCGGCTCGACGCTGCGCCAGCGGCCGTAGCGCCACGGCATCCACCAGCGCGCGCCGACGGGAAGCGCCGGCGGCACCGGGTCGAGGCCCGCGGTGCCCCACGGATGGCAGCGCAGGATGCGCGCGAGCGTCATCCAGCCGCCCGCCCAGAGACCGAAGCGCGCGATCGCCTCGTCCCCGTATTCCGAGCAGGTTGGTAAATGCCGGCAGCGCGGCCCGATCAGCCCCGAAATCGCGTAGCGATAGATCGCGATCAGGCCGCGCGCGGCCAGTCGCGGCATGTGCGCCAGCATCTGGGCCGGCCTGGTAAAAGTTCCGAAGTTCCGTTGCATGATCACGCGGACGAAATTTTGCCGTGACGTTTTTACACTAGACCCGAATCCCCATGCTGACTAAAAGCAAGCCAAGTGGGGTGATAGGTCGCGCAGTCAGCGGCTGTGCCAGCGAGAACGTGGATGACCACGCGAGGCTGATGGCTCGCCGACCAGAAGGGGGAATTATGATTCGCCACTTCGGCGTCGTCTGCTCACTTGTGGTCGGGATCGCGAGTTCCGCCGCGCCTTCGCTGGCCAGCGACCGCACGCTGCCGATGCATTTCGATCTGCGCCAGGACGCCGCGGCGGCGGACTGCAGCGCGAATTGCCGGCTGTGGATTGCGGCCACCGGCGCGATCACCGCCGAAACGCCGGTCGAATTCCGCAACTTCGCCAGCGGCCGCAACCTCAAGGGCGCGACGCTGGTGCTCAACAGCGACGGCGGCTCGGTGCTCGGCGCCATTGCGCTCGGCCGCGACATCCGCGCGCTCGGGCTCGCCACCACTGTCGGCACCTTGACCGATACGGTCGCGGCCAGGTCCGGCGTCATGCAGGCGACGTTCTCGCCGCGCGCCGATTGTGAATCGATGTGCGCCTTCGTGCTGCTCGCCGGCGTCACGCGATCGGTCGCGCCGGAGTCGCGGGTGATGGTGCATCAGATCTGGCTCGGCGACCGCCGCGACGATCCGACGGCCGCGAACTATTCGGCGGAAGATCTCGTGCTGGTGCAGCGCGACGTCGGCCGGCTCGCAAAATACACCGCCGACATGGGCGGCCCCGCCGACCTGCTCGAGCTGGCCCTGCGCATCCCGCCGTGGGAGCCGATGCATGCCCTGACCCGCGCCGAGTTGCACCAGATGGGCTTCGAGACACAGGACGCCGCGCCGCCGCGCGAGGTTCCGGTCGCCTCCGTGTCGTCCGCCAGCTACGTTCCGGCGACCGCCGGCAGTCGGCCCGACGGCATCGACGAGCACGGCTGGTCGATGGTCGACCGCGCCGGCGCCAGCGTGCTCGGCCGCCGTCATCCCCTGACGATCGAAGGCGAGGAGATCGGCAGCTTCGATCTTCTGGTCGCCTGCGGCGACAGCGACAGCTACCTGGTGACCTACCAGGAGGAGCGCCGCGCCGATACCGCCGCCACGGCGGCGCCGATCACCGACGTGAGCATCCGCATCGGCGGACGCACCGCGGCGCTGAAGGTCGTGTCGTCGCAAGTGCAGGCGAAGTCCGGCGTGCTGACGACCGTGGCGGTCGGCGCCGTGCCGGCGAGCCTGATCAGGAGCTTCACGACGGCTGGCAGCCATTCGATGATGATCGGCACCGCGAACGACAAAACCCGCTCGACCATCCGGGTCGGCAATTCCGGCGCTCATCACAACCTGCCGGTGCTGGCGTCGCGATGCCAGAAGGCGACCGGTGCCCGCGCCGAGCTCGTGGCGCCCCCGGTCCCCGTCCAGCGCTAGGGTGGTGGTATCACTCGGCCGCCTGCGCCGGCCTTCCGCCTTTGGCCTCGATCTGGTCGATCGCCGAAACCACGGCATCGAAGGTCAGCAGCGTCGAGGCGTGGCGCGCCTTGTAGTCGCGCACCGGTTCGAGCACGGCGAAGTCGGCGAATTTGCCCGCGGGCGGCGGACCGTTCTCCTTGAGCATCCTGCGCATGGTCTCGCGCAGGTCGCGAAGTTCCTCGGCCCTGGCGCCGACCACGTGGCGGGCCATCAGCGACGACGACGCCTGGCCGAGCGCGCAGGCCTTCACGTCATGTGCAAAGTCCGTGACCACGGGACCGTCCATCTTGAGGTCGACCGTGACGGTCGAGCCGCACAGCTTGGAATGGGCCCTGGCGCTGGCATCGGGGTCGGGGAGGCGGCCCAGACGGGGGATGTTGCCCGCCAGTTCCAAAATCCGACTGTTATAAACGTCATTCAGCATGGTTTCGGCCCTATTGAGGCCTTGCATTGCCTCACGCCGGCAAAGGAATATATAGGTGCTGGCCGGGCCGCGCGAGACGCGGTTGCGGCCATGATCTATCGGAATGTGGCGTCCGGTCGCCCTGCAGAGACAAGGGTCATTGACGCGGCCACCCCGGTGACACATCCGGCCTGAGCCTTCGGCCGGTCGAACGGAGACGCGTGATGGACGCAAAAAGCCCCAAGCCTTCAGTCGTAACCGCGTGGCCCAAGCAGGGCCTGTCCGACCATGTGCGCGCCGCGCCGCAGCGCGTGTCGCCGATGCCGACGCGCGAGCAGGCCGAGGAGGCGGTGCGCACGCTGCTCGCTTACGCCGGCGACAACCCGGCGCGCGAGGGACTGCTCGACACGCCCAAGCGCGTCGTCGACGCCTATGCCGAAATCTACCAGGGATACAACGAATGCCCGATCGAGGTGCTTGATCGCACCTTCGGCGAGACGGCCGGTTATGACGACTTCGTGCTGGTGAAGGACATCGGCTTCAATTCGCATTGCGAACACCACATGATGCCGTTCTTCGGCAAGGCGCATGTCGCCTACGTGCCGACCGATCGCGTGGTGGGCATCTCGAAGCTCGCGCGCCTCGTCGATGTTTACGCGCGGCGCCTGCAGACGCAGGAGCATCTGACCTCGCAGGTCGCGACCGCGATCGACGAGATCCTGAAGCCGCGCGGCGTCGCTGTGCTGATCGAGGCCGAGCACATGTGCATGTCGCTGCGCGGCGTCACCAAGCCGGGCGCGCTGACCGTGACCTCGCATTTCACCGGCACGTTCAAGGACGATGTGCAGGAGCAGGTTCGCTTCATGACGCTGGTGCGCGGCGGGCAGCGCTAGCGGTTCTGTCGGCTGAGTCTCCGAAGTCGTTGCCGGGCCTGACCCGGCCATTCATGATGCCGTGCAACTTGGCGTATAACGACGATAGATCGCATGGCGACGACAACCGATCTTGAAGAAGGCACGACCTTCCGTCCGAAATTCGATGCGAATGGGTTGGTCACAGCCGTGATCACCGATGCGGCGTCCGGCGACGTGCTGATGGTCGCGCACATGAACGCGGACGCCTTGCGCAAGACCATCGAGACCGGCGAGGCGTGGTACTTCAGCCGCTCGCGCAACGCGCTGTGGCGGAAAGGCGAGACGTCGGGCCACGTCCAGCGCGTCGTCGAGATGCGCGTCGACTGCGACCAGGACGCGGTCTGGCTCAAGGTCGAGCAGGCCGGCGCAGGCGCCTGTCACACCGGCCGGCGCTCGTGCTTCTATCGCGCGGTGCCGCTCGGCAAGCCCGGCCCGGTGACGCTCGAATTCCGCGACGCCGAGAGACGATTTGATCCGGGCGCGGTTTACAAGAAATAGCCCATGCCGGGACCGCAGCCGCGTGTCGACGTGCGGATCGAGAGCCGCGAGCAGGGCACCGTTGCCTTCGTCACGCTCGACAACCAAAGGAAGCTCAACACCCTCAACCGGGCGCTGATGGCGGAATTCGTCGCCGCCGTCGCGGCGTTGTCGGCGGACGATGCGCTTCGCGCGGTCGTCGTGAGTGGGGCCGGTGAGAAGGCCTTCATCGGCGGCGCCGATATCGCGGAGATGGCGGCGCTCGACCGCGACAGCGCGCGGAATTTCATCGCGCTGGTCCATCAGTGCTGCGACAGCCTGCGGCGCTGTCCGGTGCCGGTGATCGCGCGCATCGACGGTTTCACGCTCGGTGCCGGCCTCGAGGTCGCGGTCTCGTGCGACCTGCGGGTGGCGACCGATCGCGCCAGCTTCGGCATGCCGGAGGTAAAGGTCGGTCTCCCGTCGGTGGTCGAGGCGGCGCTCATTCCGCGCCTGATCGGCGGCGGCCGCGCGCGCGAACTGTTGATGCTGGGCGAGACCATCGACGCGAAGACCGCGCTTGGCTGGGGGCTGATTGAGCGTGTCGTGGCGCCGGACGCGCTCGATGCCGAGGTCGAGAAAATCCTGGCCGCGTTGCTCGCTGCCGGTCCGCAGGCGGTGCGGCGGCAGAAGGCGCTGATGCGTGAATGGGAGGACTTGCCGGCGGGCCGCGCGATCGAAGCCGGCATCGACGCTTTTGCGCGCGCCTTCGAGACCGACGAGCCGACGCGGATGCTGATGGCCTTCTTGAGGCGGCGCCGGGACTAGCCCTTCACGGTGGCCAGCAGCCGTTGCGCGCGGGCGAGGTGAGGGCGGTCGAACATCTTGCCGTCGATGCCGACGGTGCCGGCCCCCGGCTGCGCAGCGAACGCGGCGACGATCTTGCGTGCGTGCGCGACCTCCTCCGCCGAGGGCTGAAACACCGCGTTGATGATCGGCACCTGCGCCGGATGGATGGCGAGCCGGCCGACGAAGCCATCGCGCTTGGCCTCCTCGGTGTCCTTGCGCAATCCTTCGTCGTTGCGAAAGTCGACGAACACCGTCTCGTAGGCCGCGGTCTTCGCCGCCGCTGCGCCGAACAGGCAGACCGACCGGGCGAGTCGGTAAGGCTCGGTCAGGCGGCCGCTGTCGTCACGGTTCGCTTGCGCGCCGATTTCCGACGACAGGTCTTCCGGCCCCCAGGTCATGCCGATCAGCCGCCTGCTGCACTCGCGATAGCTGCCGGCGGAGAAAAATCCCGCGGCGGATTCGACGGTCTGCGCCAGGATCTTGACCTGGCCCTGCGTCAGGCCGGCGAGCGCCTCGCGGGCGTTGAGCTTGGCGTCGACGTGCATGACGCCGGCGCCGCCTTCCGCCTTTGGGAACAGGATGGCGTCCGGCGCGCCGGGCACGACGGCGTCGAGGTCGTCGTCGATCAGGCCGGTGTCGAGGCCGTTGACGCGCACCAGAAGCCGCGGCCGCTGCGACGCCTTGCCAGCCTCCTTGAGGAAAGCGAGCGCGCTTCGGCGCGCCTCGACCTTGCGGTCGGGCGCAATGGAATCTTCGAGATCGATGATCACGGCATCGGCGCCCGACGCCATCGCCTTGTCGAGCTTCTTGCCGCTGTCGGCCGGCACGAACAGAAGAGAACGCATCTGCTTGGTTCTCTTATTTGGGCCGCTTGATCATGAAGGCCTGGCGGTGGCACTCGGCCACCAGCTTGCCGTCCTGCTTGAATGCCTTGTGGTGGAATTCGACGATCCCGGCGTTCGGCCGCGACTTCGATTCGCGCTTCGACACCACCTGGGTGGTGCAACGGATGGTGTCGCCCTCGAACAGCGGGTTGGGGAATTTCACGTCGGTCATGCCGAGATTGGCGATGGTGGTGCCGACCGTCATATCGGACACCTGGATGCCGATCATCAGGCCGAGCGTGAACAGCGAATTCATCAGCGGCTGGCCCCACTCGGTTTCCTTCTCGCAGAACTCGCGGTCGATGTGCAGCGGCTGCGGATTGAGCGTCATGTTGGAGAACAGCATGTTGTCCATCTGCGTGACGGTCCGCGTGTAGCGGTGCTCGTAGGTCCTGCCGACCTCGAAATCCTCGAAATAAAGCCCGCCGCGCTTGTGCCGCTGCTCGCTCGCCTGCATTGCCGTCTCCTTCGCCGTTAAGCTTTCGTTTACCATAACTGCCGCATCTTCGCTGGGCCCGCAAAGGCCGTGCGTGGTTTTGCCCGAAGTCCGATCGGAAGGAAACGCCGGCGTCGTCATGCTGGTCCAGCCCCATAGCGCGTCACCACAGGTCGCCGGTGCCATTCGCCAGGCGGCGAGCTCGACCGGCGCCAGTTTCGACTACCTCCTGGCGACCGCGCAGATCGAATCGAACTTCAACCCGGCGGCGCAGGCCACGACATCGTCGGCGAAGGGCCTCTATCAGTTCATCGACCAGACCTGGCTGGCGACGCTCAAGGGCGCTGGCCATTCGATCGGTCTCGGCCATCTTGCCGGGGCGGTCACGCGCATGGACGACGGCCGCTACGAGGTGGCGGACCCCGCGGCGCGCAAGGCGATCATGGACTTGCGCGGCGACGCCAGGGTCAGCGCGATGATGGCCGGCGCCTATGCGCGCTCGAATGCCGCACAGCTCAGGGACGGCATCGGCCGGCCGCCGACCGAGGGCGAGCTTTATATTGCGCATTTCCTGGGCGCAGACGGCGCGGCGAAGCTGATCGGCGCGGCGGCCAGTCAGCCGACAACGCGCGGGGCCGACATGTTTCCGGCGGCCGCGAGCGCCAACCGTTCGGTCTTCTTCGACCGCGCCGGCAATGCGCGCACGGTGCTCGGCGTCTATCGCGAGCTGACCGGCCGCTATGAGGCGGCGCGGGCTAATATCGGTGCCGAAGTCGCGGCGGCGCCGCTGCGCGGCGCGCTGCCGAGCGACGGGCCGTCCGGGCGCGGTCCCGATGTCGCGACGGCGGTGTCGCGGATTCCCGACACTGCGGGTGTCGCCAACGCCTTCGCGGCGGCCCAGCCCAGCGCGTTTGCGCCGACGGCGGGCTCGGGCCCGGTTTTCCAGTCGATGTTCAGCGATAATATCCGGCATGGCGTCGCGCCGATGGTGCGCACGCTGTGGAGTCAGCCGGGCGATGCGGCGGCGCAGGGCGCAAGGCCGCTCAATTTGTTCACCGACTAGACCACTATCCGCCTCGATTTTCGTCGTTAACGCACGCCCAACAATCATGGTGAAGGGTTTGTTAAGCCTCGTTGGCTAGTCTCGCATTGTCGCGACGTATCCGCGGCGGCTGTAGCGTTTGAGCAATGATCGTTCGTCAGTTTTTACAGTGGCTGCGCAACGCCCCGTCGGGCGAGCGGGCCGACGCCACGTCGGCTCTGGCGCGCGCCTATCTTCATTCCGATTTGTCGCCCGATGATCGCGCCGCCGCCGAAGGCGCGATGATCATGCTGCTCGACGATCCCTCGCCGCTGGTGCGGCAGGCGCTGTCGGACGTCTTTGCATCCAGTCAGGCGGCGCCGCCCGTCGTGGTGCATGCGCTCGCCGCCGACCAGCCGGAGGTGGCGCGGCCGCTGCTGCTGCGCTCGCCGCTGCTGAGCGACGCCGATCTCGTCGATCTGGTCGCGACCGGACACCCGGAGTCGCAGGCGGCGATCGCGTCGCGTTTCCTGCTGCCGCGCACCGTGGCGGCGGCAATCGCCGAGGTCGGTGCGGCACAAGCCTGCCTCGCGCTGCTTGAAAATCCGGACGCCGACATCGCGGCGTTTTCGCTTGATCGCATCGTCGAGCGCTTCGGTCATCTGTCCGCGATCCGCGAAAACCTGCTGGCGCGCGACGACCTGCCGGCGCCGACCAGGCAGGCCGTGCTTGCCAAGCTGTCGCAGACGCTTGCCGGCTTCGTCGCGGCGCGGCACTGGCTGCCGCCGGATCACGCGCAATATGCGGCGCGCGAAGCCTGCGAGAAGGCGACCGTGGCGCTCGCCGCCGAAACGCCCTGCGAGGAGATCGGCGCGCTGGTCTCTTATCTGCGTGCCAGCGGGCAGTTGACGGCCGGCCTCGTGCTGCGGGCGCTG
>CAZNTY010000164.1:0-4680 GCA_964576085.1 uncultured Undibacter sp.
GCGGCGACATTGCCGGAAGCCGCGCAGGAGCAGCTCGGCCGCGAGCTGCTGTTGCAGATCGACACGCTCGCGCAACTGCGCAGCGAGGTCGAGGCTGGAATCCGCGAGCTGGACGCCGGCCTGGGGGAAGAGCTCGACATCGAGAGCGTGCTGAAGCAGAGCCGTTCCGGGCATGGCTCGGAACGATAAGCGCGTTGTCTGGTCGCCCAGGCCAGAGAGGATTTGCAGGCCATCGGGATCCTGCACGAGCGGCGCAATCTACAGTCCGTCTTTCGACCCGAACGCTATAGCGTTTCATAGATACAAGCAGCACCCTCAAGTCATGGCCGGGCTTGTCCCGGCCATCCACGGCTTGGCGGCAAAGTAAGGCGTGGATGCCCGGCATAAAGCCGGGCATGACGGTGCGAGTGGCGATTCAATAAAAAACAGAAACACTATAGTCACCTTGTCGGATGAGTCTTGGCTACATTGTACCAAGTACTAAAGGTCCGGCATCGACAGCTCGGCATCGGCGGCAAGCCAGGTGCGCACCGCGGCGTGAGTTGGGCCGCTGGCTTGCGCGGCATAGCCGTAGTGTCGCGCCAGGCGATCGAGCGCGAGCTGCAGCACCACCTTGGCCGAGCGCGCCGGCCAGGCCCGTTCGCGCTCGATGTCCTCGAGCCGCTTGAGAAAGCAGCAGACGTCGAGCAGCAGACCGGAAAATTCGGGACCGACGCGCTCGAGCGCCTGCCGCACCTGTTGACGCGCCGCAACCATCGCGTCTGTGAAATGGCTGCCGTCCGTTCCGCCGCGACGCTCCCGTGTGATCGGGGTATCCCAGCTCGATGTGGTGCGCGGCATCAACTGTGCGCGCGTGAAGTCCGCTCGCAGGCGCTCGCCGGCCTGCAACTGGTGCACCTCGATGAGGGCGCGGCCATTCCGGCCACGTCGTCGCGCCAGCCAGGCAAGCGGGCTTTCCGCGTCATCGACGACGACGTTGATCCGCCCGGTTTCGGTGCTGATCTGCCGTTCACCGAGCCGAAGGTGCCGGGCGCGGTGGGGACCGACCTGCGGGTTTGCGGCTGCCGCCGTCCTGTCCCGATCGGACCTGGCCGCGTCCTTTGGATCGGGCTCTCGCGTAAGCAGGGATTCGCGCATCGGCTTGTCTCCTCTAGGACTATAAGCCTAGCGCAACCCGCCGCGCGTGTCCAGCCTTGATAGGAATAATATCCAGAAAATAATTGCAGTTCAAGCCGGGTTATTTGCCCCGCCGCCGGCGCTGCTGGCCGAGCCCCATCTGCTTGGCCAGCTCCGAGCGCGCCGCGGCATAATTTGGCGCGACCATCGGGTAGTCCGCCGGCAGATTCCATTTGTCGCGATATTGTTCGGGCGTCATGTTGTACTGGGTGCGCAGGTGACGCTTGAGCGACTTGAACTTCTTTCCGTCCTCCAGGCACACGATGTACTCTGGCGTGATCGATTTTTTCACCGGCACCGCCGGCTTGAGCGGCCCGGGCTGGACGTCGCCGCCGCCGCTCACCTGCGCCAGCGCCGAATGGACCTGGCTGATCAGAACCGGAATATCGCTGGCCGGAACGGTATTGTGGGTGAGATAGGCGGAAACGATCGTGGCGGTCAGTTCGATGAATTTGCCGGCCGGGACGTCGCTCATGGCGTATCCTGTAAGCTCAATGAAGCAAAATGACAGATGTGCAGGCGACGATGTGCTGGAATCTACTGTGCTTCTCCAATTCTCGCAAGTTAAGCCTGTGATGACATCGGTATTTCCGCTCTGCTTATCCTTACGGCACCCTGAAGATGACGAATCCGCCGGCCATGACTGAATTGCCGCATTTCGGACAGGTGCTGCGCATGAACGCGCGGCTGTTTCCCGACAAGATCGGCGCCCGCGACCTCGGCCGCGCCATGACCTTCCGGCAATGGGACGCGCGCGCCTGTCGCCTCGCCAACGCGCTGATTGGCCTGGGGCTCACCAAAGGCGACCGCGTCGCGGTGCTGGCCTACAACCGCATCGAGTGGCTGGAAATCTACGCCGCGACCGCGAAAGCCGGCCTGGTCTGCGTGCCAATCAACTTCCGCCTGCTGGCGCCGGAGGTTCGCTACATCGTGGAGAACTGCGAGGCCCGCGCGCTGATCGTCGAGGACGCGCTGGCCGACCGCATCGAGCCGCTGCGCGCCGGCCTGCACATCCCGGCGGCGAATTACATCGGCCTCGGCAAAACGCCCGGCACGCGCGACTACGAGGACCTGCTCGCCGCAGGCGGCGACAGCGAACCGGATGTCGCGGTTTCCGGCACCGATCCGTGGGCGCTGATGTACACCTCCGGCACGACGGGCAAGCCCAAGGGAGCCATCAGGAGCCACCGCGCCGGCGCCATGCTGTCGGTCCACACCGATGTCGAGATGGGCTTCGGCCGCGACGACACCGCGCTGCTGGTGATGCCGATGTGCCACGCCAACTCGCTCTACTTCATGGGCGCCTTCGCCTATGTCGGCGCAAGCTGCTTCGTCTACAACAGGAAGAGCATCGACCCCGAGCATTTGCTGCGCACGCTCGCCGAGGCCGGCGCGAGCTTCACCTCGCTGGTGCCGACCCATTACATCATGATGCAGGCGCTGCCCGAGGCGGTGCGCAGCCGCTGCAATGTCGAGCGCATCCGCAAGCTCTTGATCTCGTCGGCGCCGGCGCGGCGCGACACCAAGCGCGCCATCCTGGAGATGTTCCGCAACTCCGGGCTCTACGAGCTCTACGGCTCGACCGAGGCCGGCTGGGTGACGATGCTGCATCCCGACGAGCAGTTCGACAGGCTCGGCTCGGTCGGCCGCGAATGCGCCGGCACCGGGCCGATCCGGCTGCTCGACGCCGACGGCAATGACGTCCCCGACGGCGCGGTCGGCGAGCTTTACTCGCACACGCCCTACGCCTTCGACGGCTACTGGAAAATGCCGGACAAGACCAAGGAGGCGTTCCGCGGCGACTACTGCACGGTCGGCGACATGGCGCGCCGCGAGGCGGACGGCTACTACTATCTGGTCGACCGCAAGAGCAACATGATCATCAGCGGCGGCGAGAACGTCTATCCGTCCGAGGTCGAGAACCTCTTGGGCGGGCACGGCAAGGTGAAGGAAGTCGCCGTGGTCGGCGTGCCGGACGCGAAATGGGGCGAGCGCGTCCACGCCGTCATCGTCCTGCACGACGGCGTGTCCGCCTCCGCGGACGAGTTCCTCGCCTGGTGCAAGGACCGGATCGCCGGCTACAAGCGTCCGCGCTCGGTGTCCTTCATGACCGAGAGTCAGGTTCCGCGCACCGCCACCGGCAAGATCCAGCATCGCCTGCTGCGCCTCGCGCAGGAAGCCGCCTCAGCCAAAAAGGACAATTCATGACCGAGGTTCAGGATCTCAACGCCGACACCGAATCCTGCGCCGCCTGGATCGCCCGCTTTCTCAAGCGGCGCGGCGTCGACCGCATCTTCGGCCTGCAGGGCGGCCACATCCAGCCCATCTGGGACCACGTCGCGCGCGCGGGCATCCGCATCATCGACGTGCGCGACGAAGGCGCAGCCGTGCACATGGCGCACGCGCATGCGGAGCTGGCCGGCGGCTTCGGCGTCGCCATGGTCACCGCCGGCCCCGGCGTCACCAACACCGTCACGGCCATCGCCAACGCGTCGCTGGCGCGCGCGCCGGTGCTGCTGATCGGCGGCTGCACGTCGCGGCCGCAGGCGAACATGGGGCCCTTACAGGACATCCCCCACGTCGACATCCTGCGGCCGGTGACGCGCACATCGCGCACGTTGCGCGTCGCCGATCAGGTGATCCGCGAGCTTGACGAGGCGGTGGCGCGCGCGATGGGCGACGCTGGCGAGCCGGGGCCGGTCTACGTCGAGATCCCGACCGACGTATTGCGCACGCATGTGGGCAAGCAACTCGTGCTCGACGAGTGGCTGGCGGCGAAGGAGCCGCGCCGGCTGCCGCCCGATCCGGCTGCGATCAAGACGGCGGTCGATGCGTTCTGGTCGGCGAAGCGGCCTGTCGTCATCACCGGCCGCGGCGCCCGCGGCGCAGGAGAAGCGTTGGTGCGCCTGCTCGACGCCACCGGCGCGCTCTATCTCGACACCCAGGAAAGCCGCGGCCTGGTGCCGGCCGACCATCCGTCGACGGCCGCGGCGGTGCGCGCGGCGGCGATGACCGATGCCGACGTCGTGCTGCTCGTCGGCCGCAAGCTCGACTACCAGACCGCCTACGGCTCGCCCGCGGTCTATCCGCACGCCCGCTTCATCCGCATCGCCGACAATGCCGGCGAGCTGATCGACAACCGCCGCGGCGAACCGGAGTTGCTCGCCGATCCTACGCTTGCGCTCGCGGCGATGGTCGAGGCCGCCGGCAATCGTGAGAGCGGCATCGACAAGACCTGGGCCGAAAGCATGCGCAAGAAGAACCGCGAGCGCATGGCGAAAGCCTCGAGCGGCGCGAAGCCCATGACCGGCGAGGACGGCAAGGTCCACCCGCGCGCGATCTTCGACGTCATTGCCGAGCTTGCCGATCCCGACTACATCGCCATTGCCGACGGCGGCGACCTGCTGAGCTTCGCCCGCATCGGCCTTGCCGCGCGCACTTACATGGACGCCGGCGCCTATGGCTGCCTCGGTGTCGGCGTGCCGTTCGGCGTCGCCGCCGCGC
>CAZNTY010000165.1:0-13526 GCA_964576085.1 uncultured Undibacter sp.
ACATCGTCGTCGCGGCCGGCGAGCGCGTCGGCTACGACGGCAGTCTGGACTTGCGCTGACGATGGTCCGCAAGCGCGTCGCCGTCCTCATCTCCGGTCGTGGCTCGAACATGGCCGCCCTGATCGCGGCGGCGAAGGACAAGAACTATCCGGCGGAGATCAGCGTGGTGATATCCAACGTGCCGGATGCCGGTGGCCTGCAACTGGCGGCTGCCGCCGGCATCCCCACCGAGGTCATCGACCACAGGCAATACCGCAACGATCGACTGACCTTCGAGCGCGAGCTTCAGCGCGCGCTCGAACGGCACCGCATCGATATCGTCTGTCTTGCCGGCTTCATGCGGCTCCTCAGCGCTGAATTCGTCGCGCAGTGGGAGGGCCGCATGCTCAATATCCACCCTGCCCTGCTTCCGGCCTTCAAGGGCCTTCATACCCACAGGCGCGCACTTGAAGCGGGCGTAAAAGAGCACGGCGCAACTGTGCATTTCGTCGTGCCGGAGATGGATTCGGGACCGATCATCGCCCGGGAAGCCGTCGAGGTCCGCCCGGACGACACCGAGGACACCCTTGCCGCGCGTGTGCTGGCGGTGGAGCATCGACTCTATCCGCGGGCGCTGCGCCTGCTGGCGGAAGGCCGGATTTCACCGACCCATCCCCGCTTCGGCCCGTAGGCGGCTGAGGGATGAATTTTTGTTGCCTTCGCGTGTTATAATTCCTGATGTCACCGCGCGGTGACCACTTCAAATGCGGGGATTTATGCCATGAACGGACAAGACCAGACCCGTTTGCTGTTTCCAGGACTGGCCGGATTTTACGCGGCCATGGGGCCGATCGCCTACACGATCCTGCGCGTCGTGATCGGCCTGATCATCTTCGTCCACGGCTGGGGCAAGATCATGGGCGGCCATGCCGGCGTCGCCGGATTCTTCGGCAAGGTCGGCCTGCCGGCGCCGGAGCTGCTGGCGTACTGCGCACTGTTCCTCGAGACCATCGGTGCGCTTAGTGTTCTCGTCGGCCTGTTCACCCGCTTCTTCGCCGCCGCGCTCGCGATCGAGATGCTGATCGGGTTGCTGACCGTGCATCTGGCCAAAGGCTTCGGTGTCAGCGCCGGCGGCTACGAATACATCCTCCTGATCGGAGTCGTGCTGTTTTCCATCGCGATCCGCGGTGGCGGCCCTTACTCGGTGGATGCCAAAATCGGCAAGGAGCTTTAAGCGGAGATCTCAGGCGGCGCGAGGACGCTCGCGCCGCCGCGGCCGGCGCTCAGACCTGCTCCATCGCGAGCCGATGCCGGCGCCGCCAGATGTATCCCGACACCACGACAAATGCCGCACCGAGGATTTGAGCCGCAACCTCGATCGCGTGGGGCGAAAATTCGCTAAAGGCATCCTGCACGATCGGATCGCTGGCGAAAATTTCGCCGGCGACCCAGCCCAGGATCGCGGCGCCACCCCACACCAGGATCGGGAACCGCTCGAGCAAAGCGAGGATGATGGCACTGCCGGCGATTACCATCGGGATCGACACCGCAAGCCCGATCGTCAGCAGCACGTACTGGCCCTTGGCGACCGCAGCGACCGCGATCACGTTATCGAGGCTCATCACGATGTCGGCAATTACAACGATGCGCACCGCGCGCCACAGATCCTCGGCCGCTTCGGGCGTGTTCTCAGCGTCATGCGCCTGCGGCGCCAGTAGCTTGATCGCGATCCAGAGCAGGAGGATCGCGCCGATCAGCTTGAGGTAGGGCACGGTCATCAGCATTGCGACCAGCCCGGTAAAGGCGATCAGCAGCACCGATGCGAAGCCCGCACCAATGATCATGCCCCACAGGCGCTCGCGCGGCGGCAGCGCGCGGCAGGCGAGCGCGATGACGACAGCGTTGTCGCCAGACAACAGGATATTGATCCAGATGACCTGGAGGACGGACAACCAGAACGTCGGACTGGCCAGATCGGCCGTAAATGCTTGCACGTTCCCGTCCCCACCCTTCCCGCATGATGCGGCGGGTTATTGGTCGGCGGGCCTTCAGGCCCGCCATCTCCCGACCTGAATAATCTACCAATCCTCCGGCACGCAAGGAAGAAAGCGGCCGGATAGCAGCCCGGGGAGGAATCTTACAGGGTTTGCCGTGCCTGGCGGGACCGAAGCAGCATCCCGCCGAGCACGGTGCCTACGGCTCCAAGCGAGGCCGAGGCCAAGCGGAAGTTCTCGCGGGACGCTTCGTTCCAGTCATCGAGCTGCTCGCCGATGATTGGATCGGATGCGATCACGTCGCCGGCGATCCAGCCGAGCAACGCCGCGCCGGCCCACAGCAGCATCGGGAAGTAGCTGAGCAGCGCCATGATAATGCTCGCGCCGGCAACGATCGCCGGAATGCTGACGCCCAAGCCGAACACCAGCAGCGCGGTGTTGCCCTTGGCGGCCGCGGCAACGGCAATGACGTTGTCGAGCGACATAACGACGTCGGCGAGCGCGATCAGCTTCACCGCGTGCCATAGATTATCGCTCGAAGCGCCGTGGTGCTGCTCCGGCGGCGTCGGCGTCAGCAGCTTGATCGCGATCCACAGCAAGGCGACTCCGCCAACGATCTTGATGTAGGGAAACATCATCAGCGTCGAGACGACGCTGGCAAATGCGACACGCATCAGCACGGCGACCACCGTGCCGATCACCATGCCGCCGAGACGTTGCCGCGGCGGCAAACTGCGACAGGCCAGCGCGATGACGATCGCATTGTCACCGGACAGTAGAATATTGATCCAGATGATCTCGACCGCCGACACCCAGAATTGTGGGCTCGACAGCTCACCGATGCCAAGAAAGTCGCTCATTGCCTCACCGCCGCACACGACGGCTGAGCCGCCAGGACGTAAAGAAGACACTGCCGGTGCCGTAAGCGCCGATGATCAGCAACGGCCATTGCATCGATTCCGCCGCAACGGCGAGCTCGACGTCGAGGTTTTCCAGCAGCGCGAGATAGGACGAGCCCCAGATGCCGACCAGGGCCGACCATGCGTCAACGATCCGCTTGGGAGCAGGAATACCCATGATCCGCACGAAATTTCATCTCAACTCGTTCGGCGGACTATGGCAGGCACACCCGCGCTCCGACTGCGACATATCGTCGTCGGCCTGCGACAAATTGTCAGGGCGCACCGGAAGTTTCACGCGCCTTGCGGGGCGTTTAGCCGGTGATCTCGCTTTCGGAAAAAAATTGGGCGATCTCGCGCGCGGCGGTATCGGCTGCGTCGGAACCATGCACCGAATTCTCGCCGACCGACCTGGCGTGAACCTTGCGGATCGTTCCCTCGGCGGCCTTGGCCGGATCGGTCGCGCCCATCAGGTCCCGGTATTTCGCGACCGCGTTCTCGCCCTCGAGCACCTGCACCACCACCGGACCCGAGGTCATGAACTCGACCAGCTCGCCGTAGAACGGACGCGCCTTGTGGACCTCGTAGAATTTTTCGGCGTCCGCTCGGCTCATACGGATACGCTTCTGCGCGACGATGCGCAGTCCGGACTTCTCGATCATGGCGTTGATCGCGCCGGTGAGATTGCGCGCGGTCGCATCCGGCTTGAGGATCGAAAAAGTACGCTCGATGGCCATCGGTCACCTATCGGGGAAAATCGGCACGAAACAAGGTGCGGCTTATAGCGGCGCACCGCACACGCAGCAAGCATTGCCCGACCCGTTACCGTACTTGCGTGACGGGCGCCGAAGCAGTCGCCGGCTTTTGTGTCTTGCTTTTTTTCCGAACCGGCTTTGCCGGTTCGGGCTGCGCCACGCGCTGGATGTCCTTCAGCCGGCCAGCCGAGAAGGTATAGATGCCGGGCCAGGATCCGCTCGTGTAGGTGAGAACAACCTTGCGCTCGCTTTTCTCATCGGCGGTGATGTCGACCCGGGTCGGCTGGCCGGCGCGCGTGACAACCTGACACTCCGTCATACCGAGCGCGATGCCGCCAGCCACCGTCGGCGCCGCCGCGGGCTGCGATGCCGCTGCCGGTTCTCCAGTCGCCTCGGGTTGCATCGCCGCGCAGCGGCCCTCCGCATCGACGTAATTTTCGGGCGACACGGGGCCGCTGGCGATGGTGTCCGGTGCGATATTTTTGGTCGCCACGGCCCAATCCTGCGAGGCGAACAGGCTGCCTTTGTTCGGAAGAAAGGTCATCTCCGACAGGCTGGTGCTGCCGCATCCCGACAGCGCCGCCGTCGCCGCAAGCAGGAGCGCGGCGGCCAACAATCGACCCAACACGTTACGCGACAAGGCGAAAACCCCGGCTGATCTCGGTCCTGACAATCAGGATTTTGCGTCGGCTTCAGGGCGGCCGGCAAGTCCCGGCATCCCACAGGCTTAACCGGCGAACCAGTCCCTTAACTCCGCCTCAGGCCTTTTGCCGCCAGCGCCCGGTTTCGTCGGGCTGCCAGTAAGTCGCGGCGAGGCCTTTCGCCTTGATCTCGGTCCATTGCGTGCGGGCGGCGGCCACCGCGTCGTCGTCCTCCCCGTCGAACAGCAGAACGATGCGCTGATACTCGGCAAGATCGGCCGGAATCGACGCGCCGTCGATCAAAAAGCGAATCTGCGCGCGGTTTGGATTGCCGTCATTGACGGTGAGCAGGACCGGCTGCCGCGCCGCCTCCTGTTCGCGCCAGGTGCCATGCGGCAGGAAGCCGTCGTCCCGATAGGTCCACAGATGCGCGTCGAGCGCCTCCAGACGCTCCTCCGCCGATCCCTGCACGACGGCACGCCAGCCGCGCGCCAGCGATTTCTCCAGCAAAGCGGGCAACACGCCTTCGAGCTTCTGGCCTTGCAGGTGGTAAAATAAAATCTCGGTCATGCCGTCACGGCCGGTCCTCGTAATGATCGGCAACCAGCCGCTCCAGCAGCCGGACGCCCCAGCCCGACCCCCAACTCCTGTTGATCTCGCCCTGGCGCGAATCGAAGCCGGTGCCGGCGATGTCGAGATGCGCCCAAGCCGTCTTGGCAACAACGAAACGCTGCAGGAATTGCGCCGCGGTAATCGCGCCACCCCAGCGGCTGCCGCCGGTATTCTTCACGTCGGCGAATTTCGAGTCGATCTGCTTGTCGTATTCCTTAGCGAGCGGCATGCGCCAGACCGGCTCGCCGGTCTCGATCCCGGCCTTGATCAGCCGCCCGGCGAGCGTGTCGTCGTTGGAGAACAGCCCGGCGTTCTCGTGGCCGAGCGCGACAATGATCGCGCCGGTCAGCGTCGCCAGGTCCACCATGAATTTCGGCTTGAACTTCGTCGCCGTGTACCAAAGCGCGTCAGCAAGGACGAGGCGACCCTCCGCGTCGGTATTGATGATCTCGATGGTCTGGCCCGACATCGACGTGACGATATCGCCGGGACGCTGCGCATTGCCGTCAGGCATGTTTTCGACGAGGCCAATGACGCCGACCGCATTGACCCTGGCCTTGCGGCGCGCGAGTGCATGCATGAGGCCGACGACACAGGCCGCGCCGGCCATGTCGCCTTTCATGTCCTCCATGCCGGCGGCCGGCTTGATCGAGATGCCGCCGGTATCGAAACACACACCTTTGCCGACAAACGCGACCGGCGCCTCGCCTTTCCTGCCGCCGTTCCAGCGCATCACCACCAGCCGGCTGTCGCGGCGCGACCCTTGTCCGACGCCGAGCAGCGCGTTCATGCCGAGTTTCTTCATCACCGCGACATCGAGCACGTCGACCGCGACGCGCTGCTTCTTCAAGGCACTGGCGCGCCGAGCAAATTCCTGCGGATAAAGGATATTGGCCGGCTCGTTGACCAGATCGCGCGCCATGATGACGCCTTCGGCGATTGCCTCGCGCGGCGCGAAGGCCTTGCGCGCCGCGGCGGTATCGGCGACCGCGACCGATACCGTTTTCGCTACCGGCTTTTCCTCGCCTTCCTTGGTCTTCGTCTTGTAGCGGTCGAAACTGTAGGCGCGCAGCCGCGCACCCAGGGCAAGGTCGGCCGCCTGCTCAGCGCCGAAATCCTTTCGCGGCAGTTCGGCAAAAATTGTCACCTCGCGCGCCGAGGCCGGGACCTTCCCCATTGCGGTGCCGCCGAGCGTGACGATGTCGTTCGCCGTGAGTTTGTCGGCTCCGGCGCCGACCACGATCAATCGCGACACCGACAGTCCATGGGGCACCGGCAGCGTCAGCGCCGTGCCTCGCTTGCCGGTGAACCGTTCGGCCTTGGCGGCCCGTTGCACAAGGTCGCTCGCCGCGGCGATGGCTTTGCCGGTTGCGGAGCCGAACTTGACGCCCTCGTCGCAGAACACGACCAGAACACCGGCGCCGGGTTCACGGAATGGCACAAATCCGAGCTTCATGTCGGTCATCGGGTCGATCCTGGTCCTTGGAAGTGGCTAGGCGCGCCGGCCTGATATGGACCGGAGAGACGGGTTTCTGCAAACGGGGAAAGCCGCGAATCCTGCGGAAAATACCGAATCCGGGATCAGGCGGCCGCCGCCGTTTAAGATTTTGTTGTTCATATTCAATGGGTTTGCCTTAGCCAAGCCATTTTGTCGACAGATCAAGCTATATCTGGAGCCTTCAATGGGACCCTGACCAGACGCATTGACGGCTTGGGGAAGCCGAGTGTCGGGGGGCATCACGCCGCCATCGGGGACGACGGGACGGATGGGGTCGATCAGTCGCTATATTTTCCGCACCACCGTGACGGCTTTCGTCGTCGTACTGGTGACGTTGACCGCGCTGATCTGGGTGACCCAGGCGCTGCGCGAAATCGACCTTTTGACCAGTCGCGGCCAGTCCATCGCGGTGTTCATCGGCATCACCAGCCTCCTGGTGCCGATGCTGGTGATGATCATCGCGCCGATCGCGCTGTTCGTCGCCACCGCCTACGTCCTGAACAAGCTCGCCAACGATTCCGAGATCATCGTGATGAATGCGGCCGGCATGTCGCCGTGGCTACTGTTCCGCACTTTCGTTCCGGTCATCGTGCTGGTTTCGCTGCTGGTCGCGACACTCGCGGCCTACGTTGCACCCTTGGGCCTGCGCCTGCTGCGCGACTGGATCACCGCGGTGAACGCCAATGTCGTCAGCACGATCGTCCAACCCGGCCGTTTCGTCTCCATCATCGACAACGTCACCATCAACATCGCAGCGCGCGAGTCGAACGGCGAATTGCGGGGCGTCTTCGTCGACGACCGGCGTGACCCCAACGAGCACACCACCGTCATCGCCGATCGCGGCGACATGCTGGAAAACCAGCAGGGCACGTTCCTCGTGCTGCGCAACGGCACGATCCAACGGCAAGATGCGACGCACCGCGATCCAAACATCGTGACGTTCGAACGCTATGCCCTCGACCTTGGCCAGTTTTCGCGCACCAGCACGACGGTGAACTACTCGATGCACGCGCGCTACCTGTGGCAGCTCCTGTCGCAGCAGGCAGGTGACTCCACCGCAAAGCAAAAGCTGGGAGAGTTTCGGGCCGAGCTTTGCGACCGGCTGATGGCTCCGATCTATCCGCTGGTGTTTGTGATCATTGCGTTCGCCTATCTCGGCGCTCCCCGCACGACCCGTGAAAGCCGGACCGCGGCCTTGATGGGCGCGATCGCCGCAGTGCTGATCGTGAGGATGTCGGGCTTCGTCTCCACCATCATCGGCGCCAGCTATCCTGCGTTCCTGGCCCTGCAATTCGCCGTGGCCGGCGCGGCGGCCGGCGGCGGCCTTTATGCGATCAGGCGCGGCATCGCCGTCGAGCCTCCAGCTTTCATCACCAACGGCTTCGGCGTGTTGAGCGAGCGCATCACACGCCGGTTCGCGGCGAGCTAGGGACGGCATGCGACTCCCCGGAAGAACCCTCGCGCGCTATTTTAGCCTGCGCTTCGTCAGCGCGACGCTGGCGATTTTCATCGGCATTCTGACCCTCAGCACGATCATCGACTATGTCGAGTTGATGCGGCGCACCACGGACGTCCCCGGCGTCTCGCCGGCGACGGTCGCCAAGATGGCGCTGTTTCGCGTGCCTCAGCTTGGCGAGCGCCTGATGCCGTTCTGCGTCCTGATCGGCACGATGTCGTGCTACTTGAACCTGTCGCGGCGCAACGAGCTGGTGATCGCGCGGGCCGCCGGAGTGTCGGCCTGGCAGTTCGTCGCGCCCGCCGCCGCGGCTGCTTTTCTGCTCGGGGTCTTCGCCACCGCTGCCTACAACCCGGTGTCCGCCGTGCTGCAGGAAAAAGCGAAGCGGCTCGAGATCGAGACGTTTCGCGGCAACCAGAACCGCCTTGCCGTCAATACCGGCACGTTCTGGGTCAGCCAGAAGACCGGCGACGGCCGGGCCATCATCAATGCAAGCGCGAGCAGCGGACAAGGCGCCGAGCTGAGCGCGGTCACGATCTACAAGTTCGACAAGTCCGGCATTTACATCGAACGGCTGGACGCGCGGTCCGCATCGCTCAAGGACCGCTTCTGGCTGTTGACCGACGTGCGCGGCTATCCTCTCGGCGGACAGCCTTACGACCGGGCCAGCGTCGAACTGCCGACAAACCTGACCCGGGAACAGGTCAGCGAAAACTTCGCGACGCCGGAATCCGTGCCATTTTGGGAACTGCCGGGCTACATCAGGACGGCAGAACACGTCGGCCTTGCCGCCGCCGGCTATCGGCTTCAGTTCCAGAAACTTCTGGCCAGGCCCTTCCTGCTCAGCGCCGTGGTGTTCCTCGCAGCTGCCGTCAGTTTACGCTTTTTCCGCTTTGGCGGCGTGCAAAAAATGATTTTAAGTGGCGTTTTAGCGGGCTTTCTGCTTTATGTGCTGTCGAAGGTCACCGACGACATGACCACCGCCGGGCTGATGCACCCCGTTGCAGCGGCCTGGTGTGGGGTGTTTGCCGCCGGGGTCGTAGGCGTGACTGCACTGTTGTACCAGGAGGACGGGTAATGGCTGGATTGCCGACCAGTCCTCTGTTGCGTCTTCGTCTCTGCGTCGCCGTTCTTGCCGCCGCCGTGGTTTTCGCCGGTGGATTCGAATTCCGCGCCGCACACGCGCAATCGCAGCCGACGCGGTCGACCAAGAAAAAGACGACGCTGTCCTATCCGGCCACGCCGCCGGCCACAAAGAGCGCCAAGCTGCCGCAGCAAAACGGCCGCGATCAGATGCTCGTGCGCGCGCAACGCATCGACTACGACTACAACAATCGCCGCGTGTCGGCGGTCGGCCAGGTGCAGATCTATTATTCCGGCTCGACGCTCGAAGCCGACAAGGTGGTCTACGACGAGAACACCAAGCGCCTGCATGCAGAGGGCAATGCCAAGCTGACCGACCAGGACGGCAACGTCACCTATGGCGAGGTGATGGACCTGTCCGACGACTACCGCGACGGCTTCATCGACTCGCTGCATCTCGAACGCACTGACCGCACCAGCCTCGCGGCCGCGCGCGCCAACCGCAGCGGCGGCAATTTCAGCGTGTTCGAGAGCGCGGTCTATACGGCCTGCCTGCCCTGCCGCGACAATCCGAAGAAACCGCCGCTGTGGCAGGTCAAGGCCGCGCGCATCATCCACGATCAGAATGAAAAGATGATCTATTTCGAGGACGCGCACCTCGAATTCTTCGGGACGCCGCTCGCGTATATTCCTTATTTCTCGGCACCGGACGAGTCGGTCAGGCGCAAGACCGGCTTCCTGATGCCGAACACCACGACGACCTCGGTTTACGGCGGCGCGCTGGAGATCCCATATTACTGGGCGCTGGCGCCGAACTACGACGCCACCTTCGCGCCGATGATCACCACGCGCCAGGGGCCGCTGCTGCAGGGCGAGTTCCGCCAGCGGATGATGGACGGCGCCTATGCGATCCGCGCAGCCGGCATTTACCAGCTCGACCGCAATGCCATCACCGACGGCGCGCCCGGCGACCGCAACTTCCGCGGCAGCGTCGAAAGCTCCGGCCAGTTCGCGCTGAACCAGAACTGGGTCTGGGGCTGGGACGCGATCGCCATGACCGATAAGTCCTTCTTGCAGGATTATCGCCCGAGGCTGTCGGCCTACAGCACCGGCATCGATCCGACGACGATCGGCAACCCCGGCGGCAGCGAGGCGGTCTCGCAGGTCTACCTGACCGGCCGCGGCAACCGCAGCTTCTTCGACATCCGCTCGATCTACTACGCCGGCCTGTCGAACTCCGATCACCAAAGCCAGATCCCGATCATCCACCCGGTGGTCGACTATGACTACGTCGTCGGCCAGCCAATTCTGGGCGGCGAACTGGGCTTCAAGACGAATTTCACCAGCCTGACCCGCGAGAGCGCCAATTTCGATGCCATCACCAAGGCGGCGATGACGCTCAACCCGGACGGCACCAACACCTGCACCAACGCAACGACCGCCAACGCACCGCTGATCAATCGCGCCAACTGCCTGATGCGCGGCGTGCCGGGCGACTACGACCGGCTCTCGACCCAGGCGAACTGGCGCACCAGCGTCACGGATTCGCTCGGCGAGGTCTGGACGCCGTTCGCGTCATTGCGCGCCGACGTCGCCGCAGTCTCGATCGAGAACCAGCCCGGCGTGTCCAACTACCTCAATCCCGGCACCGATACCCTCGCCCGCGCGATGCCGACGGTCGGCCTCGAATATCGCTATCCATTCATCAACGTGCAGTCCTGGGGCACACAGACGGTCGAGCCGATCGCGCAGGTGATCGCGCGGCCGAATGAAACGCAGATCGGCAAATGGCCGAACGAGGACGCGCAGAGTTTCATCTTCGACGATTCCAATTTGTTCGCCGTCGACAAGTTCTCGGGCTGGGACCGCATGGAAGGCGGCGGCCGCGCCAATGTCGGCGTTCAATACACCGCGCAATTCAACCAGGGCGGCAACGTCAACGCGCTGTTCGGCCAGTCCTACCGGCTGTTCGGAAAGAACTCGTTTGCCCAGCCCGACCTCGTCAATACCGGCCTCGACAGCGGCCTCGACAGCAACGAATCCGACTACGTCGCCAGGCTGCAATTCCAGCCGAACAAGACCTACACGTTCACGTCCCGCTTCCGGTTCGATCATAACGACATGTCGGTGGAGCGCTTCGAGCTCGAGGCGCGCGCCAATTACGACCGCTGGACCGCGAGCGTGCTCTACGGCCAGTACGCGGCACAGCCGGCGCTCGGCATCCTGTCGAAGCAGCAGGGCGTGCTCGGCAGCCTGAGCTACAAGCTCGACGCCAATTGGGTGCTCTACGGCAACGCGCTTTACGGCCTCGACACGATGAATCCGGATGGCACCCCGGTGGCCGATCCGAAATGGCAGATCAGCCGGGCTGGGCTCGGGCTCGGTTACGTCGACGATTGCTTCATCCTGTCGGTCAACTACCTTTACGGCTATTCCTATGACGTTCTCTCGAACCAGCCGCCGAAGGTCGCAAACGCCGTCATGTTCCAGCTTGGCTTACGCACGCTGGGTGAATCGGCGGTGAGCCAGCATGTCAGCCCGTCGCAGCATTGACGGCGCACGGCGTGCCCCGCCGCATTTTTGCCGCGCTGCCAGTCGATTTCGCAGCGGTCTTCACCGCGTCAGGAAAGCCGTTATCGCCATTATGCCGTTTCAGCCTGTCATATCGTCGATCGCCCGGTGGTCCGCCGCCGTCCTGACCGCGGCCGTGCTGCTGGCAGCGGCGCAGCCGGCGCACGCCCAGATCGTCGCACTGGTCAACGGCGTTCCAATCACCGAAACCGACGTCGCACAGCGCACCAAGTTCATTCAGGTTTCGAGAAACAAGTCGCCCAGCCGCAAGGAAGTCGTCCAGGAGCTGGTCGACGACCAGCTCAAGATCTTCACGACCCGACGCTACGGCATTGAAGCCAGCGATACCGACGTCGACAACGCGTTCAATAACATGGCGCAGCGTTCGCACATGACGTCGCAGCAATTCGCCCAGTTTCTGAACTCGCGCGGCATGTCGGCCGAAACGCTGAAGCTCAAGATCCGTGCCGACCTTGGCTGGAACAACCTGGTGCGGGGCAAATTCGCCTCGACGTTGCAGGTCAACGACGTGGACGTTCGCAACGCCTTGGGGACGCAGCCCGATGCGAGCAAGTCGGATGAGGGCCACGTTTACACGCTTTATCCGATCACGCTGGTCGCCGAGCGTGGCGCCGCCCTGGAATCCCGCCGCCGGGAGGCCGAAAATCTGCGTGAGCGATTCCAGTCCTGTGCCGACGGACTCAAGCTCGCCCGCGCGCTACGCGGCGTCGTGGTGCGGGAGCCAGTGCAGCGCAGTTCGGCAGACCTCGCGCCGCAATTGCGCGACCTCCTGGACAAGATGGACGTCGGCAGGCTCACGACCCCGGAAGTGACCGAGCAAGGCCTGCAGATGTTTGCATTATGCGAGCGCAAGGACACCAACGATACGCCCGCCAAGCGCGCGGCGCGCGAGAGCCTTTTTCTCAAGCGTTTCGAGAAGGAAAGCAAAAAATATCTCGAGGAGGTCCGCCGCCAGTCGATGATCGAATATCGATGAACGCGCGCGCCACCCGACCGGCCGACCTCCTCGCCCTCACTTGTGGTGAACCGGCCGGCATCGGCCCCGATATCTCGCTGATGGCCTGGCGTGAGCGCCGCCGCCACAATCTGCCGCCGTTTTACCTGATCGCCGATCCGGGGCACTTGTCCGAACGCGCCAAGCTGCTCAATTTCGACGTCACCATCGCGGAGGTCGAGCCGCAAACGGCGGCCGCCGCATTCGAGCGGGCAATTCCGGTCGTCCCGCTCGGCAGCGAAGTGCGGGCGCAGCCGGGACGCCCCGACGCGACAAGCGGGCCGGCCGCGATCGCGTCCATCCGGCGCGCGGTTGAGGATGCCTTGCGCGGCCGCTGTGCCGCCCTCGTCACCAACCCGGTCGCCAAGAGCGTGCTCTATGGCTCAGGCTTCACAGATCCCGGCCATACCGAATTTCTTGCCAAGCTGGCCGAGGAGGCTGCCGGCAAGCCGATGCTGCCGGTGATGATGCTGTGGTCGCGCGACCTCGCCGTCATTCCTGTCACCATCCATATCCCCCTCCGGGATGTCCCCGCCCGCCTGACCACGGCGCTGATCATCGAGACCGGCCGGATCGCGGCGCGGGAATTGTCGGCAAAGTTCGGCATCGTGAAGCCGCGCCTGGCGGTCTCCGGGCTCAATCCGCACGCTGGCGAAAGCGGATCGCTCGGCAACGAGGAGCGCACCGTGATCGGACCGGCAGTGGCACGACTCGCGGCCGAGGGCATCGACGTGCGCGGCCCGTTGCCGGCCGACACCATGTTCCATGAGGCCGCCAGGGCCACCTACGACGTGGCGCTCTGCATGTATCACGACCAGGCGCTGATCCCGATCAAGATGCTGGCGTTCGACAGTGCGGTAAACGTAACGTTGGGCCTGCCTTTCGTGCGCACCTCGCCTGATCACGGCACCGCTTTCGATATCGCCGGCAGCGGCCGCGCCGATCCACGCAGCCTAGTTGCGGCACTCAAGCTCGCTGCCCGCCTTGCCGAAAAGACGTCGGCCTTCGCGCCGACCCATTGAT
>CAZNTY010000166.1:0-10263 GCA_964576085.1 uncultured Undibacter sp.
AAGCTGTGGCGCAAGGACCGCCCGCTGCGCGTCATCATGATCGGCACCGATTTCGAAGTCCGCGTGTGGGAGAAACTGCTGCACATCCCGATGGGCGCGGCGACGACCTATTCCGATCTCGCCCGCGAAGTCGGCTCGCCAAAGGCCGCGCGGGCGGTTGGCGCGGCGGTCGGCAAGAACCCGATCTGCTTCGTGGTGCCGTGCCATCGCGTGATCGGCAAGAGCGGTGACATCACCGGCTATCACTGGGGCCTGACGCGCAAGCGCGCGATCCTCGGCTGGGAAGCCGGCCAGGCCGCGGCGGCCTAAGCCGTCCACCTCGCTGACCTCAGACGGCTGTGGTCATGCCACTGTGGTTTTTGCCACTGTGGTCTTGCAAGTCGTGGAACTGTGACCGCATCGTGGTAACTGCTCGCGGAACAGGAACGCCGCTGACGGCGCGGCGTTGATTTGATGTGCTGTTCCCCGCGCGGGAACGGCATCTTTCCGTTCAACGAAATGAGGAGGCAGACAATGCGAATTCGATTGCTTGCGGCCGCGGCCGTCGTCGCGCTCGCGCCGGCGGCAGCGTTTGGGCAGGCCTCGACGGCGACGGGCGCGGTCGGCGGTGCAGTGGTCGGCGGAGCCGTCGGCGGGCCGGTTGGTGCCGTGGTCGGCGCGGGAGTTGGCAGTACGGTCGGCATGGCGGCGGAACCGCCGGCTCCGGTCGTGACCTATGTGGAACGTGAGAAGGTTCCGTCGGTGGCCGTCGAACAAGACGTCGTGGTCGGCGAGCCGCTGCCCGCAACAGTCACGCTGCACACCGTGCCGAAGTACAAGCAGTACAGCTACGCGGTCGTGAACAACAAGCGCGTGATCGTCGAGCCGCATTCCCGCAAGGTGGTGAAGATCATCGAATGATGACCGTTTGAGCCTGAAAAAGCCCCGCAAAAAGCTCCCATTTGCGGGGCTTTTTCTTGTCGCCTCCGTTTTTATTGAAGCATCCTACGCACCTGTCACAGTGCCAGCCTAAGCGAGAGAGCCCCTCCGTGCGTCCCGGAAAGACACTACTGAATTTTCTTCCAGTAGATCGTGGTGTCGCAAAAGCCGCCGGCCGGCAGCAGCGCATAATCGGGAATGTTGCCGAGCCGCTGCCAACCGCCGCGCTCATAAAGCCGGCGCGCGTCATCGCTCGCGGTATCGAGCACCAGCAGCGTGCGGCCTTTCTCCCTCGCGATCGCCTCGATGGTGGCCAGCAGGGCCGCGCCCACGCCTTTGCCGCGCGCCGCGCGATGCACCAGCATCTTCTTCACCTCGGCGCGGTGCGGCTGATTCGGCGGCGTGTCGAGGCCGAGCTGAACGGTGCCGGCAACGCGGCCGTTCACTGTCGCAGCGACCAGGACGGTTTCGCCGCGCTCGATCGACGGTATGACCTTTCGAAAAAACGCAGCCGCATCCTCAACGCTGTACGGCAGCATGAAATTGACCGAGGCGCCGCCATTGACGCAGTCCGCCAGCACCTCGCCGAGTTCATAGGCGGCAGCCGCCACCGCGCCGGCGTCGAGAGCAATGAGATCGATCTTCTCGTTCATGCCGATATTGTGCGTGAAAAATGTCAGGCCGGCCAGACGGCTTGGTGCGTGCCAAGCGGTACCGAAGGCCGCTCCCATCGTGGTGGCGTTTCCGACATCGTGGCGGCATGCCGCACTGCCGACAGCCGGCCAAATCCGGACTCGCTATCCTCGAGGAATTCCCGAATGTCCTCGCGCGTCGGATCGGGAGATTGCAGCCCGTCGATGCGTCCGAGCGAACGCAGCCAAGCACCGGTCTGCGCCAGCGAAAGACGGACATGCCAACTGCCGCCGTCGCGCACGCGACGGACCAGAGCCGTCATCGCCGCAAAGGCCATCAGGTAGCCGGTGCAATGATCGAGCGCCTGTGCCGGCAGCGGCTTGGGCCCGCTCACTCCGGCCGCCTCCGCTTCGGCGGCATTGAAGCCGCTCGCCGTCTGCACCAATGAATCGAAGCCTCGTCTTGGAGCCCAGGGCCCCTCGTGCCCATAAGCGCTCAGCGATAGGTAAATGATCCCGGGACGAATGCGCGCCACGGCGTCCGGTCCGAAGCCGAGCGTGGCGAGACCGCGCGGCCGATAGCCCTGCACGACAATATCGGCCTCGCGCAGCAAGGCGGTCAGCGTGTCGCGGTCGGCCGCTTCGCGGAGGTCGAGATGGGTCGACAGTTTGCCGCGTCCGGTATCGATCACCAGAGTTTCAATCGATGGAAGTTTCGGCGAGGTGACGAGCAGCACGTCGGCACCATGTGCCGCCAGCGTCATGCCGCAGACCGGTCCGGCGATGACGCGGGTGAGATCGAGCACCCTGACGCCGGCGAGCGGCCGCTCGCCGCCCGGCCAGCGGACAGGCGGCGCATCGCCGATACGCTCGAGCGAGAATAGCGGAAGACCGGCAACAGCCCGACCCTGCGCATGGGCATCCCATTCGGCGAACGAGCGCATGGCGGCGACGGTGAGGCCGGCGCGGGCGCAACGGTCCTCGAAATCGAACGACGACCACGACTCAAGGGCTCGCGCTACAGCGGCACGGTCATAGGCGCAGCCGAGAATCTTCAGGATGCCGTCGCGATGGTGCGGGAAATTCGTATGCAGACGCACATGGCGTCCGTCGCCGCACACATAGGTTCCAGCGATCTTGTCCCAGGGATCCGGCGGCGGCTTGCCGTCGACCGTCAGGTAGCGCTCGCTGCGCAGCGCGGCTGTGGCGGCGCGCAAGTCGACGCCCACGCGCTGCATCCGTCCGCCTCGCGCGCGCCAGACGTCCGCCGCGGCGAGCGCAGCGGCGGCAACGGCGGTCTGTGCGGCCGTGCAGACCACGAAAGATGACGGCAGTCCGGGCTCGATGCCGGTCAGTTCGACGTTGGCCAGGGCCGACGGATGGTGCCCGGCGTCGGTCCAAATTTTCGCCAGGATGTCGCGGGGGTCGATCACGCCGCGGCGAGGTCCTTCTTGTCGGCGACGGTGCTGTCGGCGTTGAGCCGGTAGATCATCGGCACGCCGGTATCGATATTGACCTTGAGGATGCTGTCCGGCGTGTGGCGGTCGAGCACCATCACCAGCGCGCGCAGCGAGTTGCCGTGCGCGGACACCAAAACGCGCTCGCCGCGCAGCACCCGCGGCAGAATCTCCTGGATGTAATACGGCAGCACGCGGGCGGCGGTATCGCGCAGGCTTTCCCCGCCCGGCGGCGAGACGTCATAGCTGCGCCGCCAGATCAGCACCTGCTCGTCGCCCCATTTCTTGCGGGCGTCATCCTTGTTGAGGCCGACCAGGTCGCCGTAGTCGCGCTCGTTCAGCGCCTGGTTGCGAATCACCGGGACTTTTTGCTGGCCGAGCTCGTCGAGCATGATGTCGAGCGTGTGCTGGGCGCGCTTGAGCGCCGACGTGAAGGCGACGCCGAAGGTGAGACCTTGCGCCTTGAGAGCGCGGCCTGCCGCGTGCGCTTCCTTGATGCCCTGCTCGGTCAAGCCGACATCGCGCCAGCCGGTGAACAGGTTCTTGAGATTCCATTCGCTCTGGCCGTGACGCACGAGCACGAGAAGGCGATCGGTCATTGCAGCTCCTCTCAGAATCTGGCCGAAAATAAAGCGAGTAAATTTGACACTGTCATGCCCGGCCCTGTGCCGGGCATCCACGCTTTTCTTGCTGCGGACACGCAAAGGCGTGGATGGCCGGGACAAACCCGGCCATGACGGTCGTCGTGCGGTCTGCTACGCTATGGAAGCGCATCATTATTCCCGGCCGGCCTCTCAGAAATTCGCGAGCCCGAGCACATCCGCCATCGAATAGAGCCCGGGCTTCTGGTTGCGCGCCCACAGTGCCGCGTGCAGCGCGCCGCGCGCGAAGATCATGCGGTCCTCGGCCTTGTGCGCCAGCTCGAGGCGCTCGGCCGGGCCGGCAAAGATCACGTGATGCTCGCCGACCACGCTGCCGCCGCGCAGGGTGGCGAAGCCGATGTCGCCGGGCCGGCGCGCGCCGGTGTGGCCCTCGCGGCTCTTCACCGCGCGCTCGTCGAGCGCGATGCCACGGCCTTCTGCGGCGGCGCGGCCGAGCATCAGCGCAGTGCCCGATGGCGCGTCGATCTTCTGGTTGTGGTGCATCTCCAGAATCTCGATGTCGAAGCTCTGGTCGAGCGTCTTCGCTACCCGGCGCGTCAGCGCCGCCAGCAGGTTGACGCCGAGGCTCATGTTACCCGACTTGACGATCACCGCGCGTTTGGCCGCCTCGGCGATGCGCGCTTCATCGTCCCCGCTCAGGCCGGTGGTGCCGATGACGTGCACCTTGCCGGTCTTGGCGGCAAGCTCTGCCAGCGCCACCGTGGCGGCCGGGATGGTGAAGTCGATGATGCCGTCCGCGCCGTCGAACGCCTTGGACGGATCGCCGGCGAGCTTGACGTTGGTCTCGCCGAGGCCCGCCAGCGTGCCGGCGTCCGCGCCGATGAGCGGCGAGCGCGCGTCTTCCAGCGCGCCGGCAAGCGCAAGGCCCTTGCTCTCCGCAATCGCTTTGACCAGGGTGCGACCCATGCGCCCGCCCGCCCCTGCCACCACCAGCCGCATGTCGGACATGATTGGTCTCCTCGCGCGCCGGTATAGCGTGACGACTATCGCTTTGTCATTCCGGGGCGGCCTAACCGCTCATGCGCACCGCCGCGGAACGACGACATCACGGCTGCGGACCGTCGTAACCTTCAATGACGATGATGTCGGCGAGCGCGTGCGCCTGCCGCACCTTGATGTTGGCCTGATATTCCGGTGAGTTGTAGCAGTCGAGCGCCGCCTGATAGCTGGGGAATTCGATCACCACGTTGCGCGAGCGGCTGGTGCCTTCCTTGCACTCGAACCTGCCGCCGCGCACGACGTAGCGGCCGCCAAATTTCCTGAAGATCGGTGGATTGGCGGCGGCGTAGGGTTTGTAGCCCTCGTCATTGTTCACGTCGACGCGCCCGATCCAGTAACCCTTGGCCATGCTCTCGCTCCTTATTGGTCCGCACCTTCGACGATCGCGAACTCGATCGTCGAGCAGGCACGCTTGAGATACTGCGCCGCCGCCTGATAGTCGGCGGACCGAAAGCAGGCGACCGCCTTGTCGTAGCTGTCGAATTCGACGACGACGTTCTCGCCGCGCGGCGGCCCGAGCATGGTCTCGGCCCGGCCGCCTTTGACGAGGAAGCGGCCGCCGAATTGAGCGAGCGGGTCGGCATTCCGCCTGCGGTATTCCGCGAACGTGTCGCGGTCGGCAATATCGAGCCGGGCCAGCCAATAACCCTTCGCCATCTTAGCCCCTCACTTCGCTTGCGCAATCTCCGCCACGATCGCCTCGGCCGCCGCCTTGGGATCGGCGGCCTCGGTGATCGGCCGGCCGACCACGAGATAATCGGCACCGGCGGCGATCGCCTTGGCCGGCGTCATGATCCGCTTCTGGTCGCCCGCGGCGCTGCCGGCCGGGCGGATGCCGGGCGTCACCAGCAGCATGCCGGGGCCGACGATGGTGCGCAGGTTGGAGGCCTCCTCGGGCGAGCAGATCAGGCCGTCGATGCCGGCCTCGCGCGCCTGCGCGGCGCGGCGCGCGGCCAGCTCGCGGACGGTCAGCGAATACCCGGCAGCCGCCAGATCACCGTCGTCATACGACGTAAGCACCGTTACGGCGAGCAGCAGGAGCGGTGACGAGCCTTTGCCGGCGACCGCCGCCGTCATGGTCTGCGGGTAGCCGTGCACGGTGAGGAACGAAACGCCCATTTTCGCGATGCTTTCGACGCCTTTCTGCACTGTGTTGCCGATGTCGTGCAGCTTGAGGTCGAGAAACACCCGTTTTCCGCTCTCGACCAGCTCGCGGGCGAACGGCAATCCGCCAGCATAACCAAGCTGATAGCCGATCTTGTAGAACGAGGCGGCGTCGCCGAGCCGCGCCACCAGCGCCCGCGCGGCCTCGACCGACGACAGGTCCAGCGCGACGATCAGCCGGTTTTCTGGGTCCACGGCGTCCCTCACATCATCAGTCGCGCGACGTCGACCAGGCGTGCGGTCATGACACGCAGCTGATTGGCGAGGCCGGGCTGGCTCAAGTTGCCGATCTCATCGAAGGCCTGGTCGGCCTGCGGCACCGTGATCTGCTCGGGGATCACCAGCGCGCCGCAACCGAGCTCGAGAATCTGCCGCAGCGCGCCCAGGCCGCGCAGCCCGCCGTGCGGTTCCGGCGACGCCGCGCCGACCGCAAACACGCGGTCGCGGAAAGCGGCGTAGGCCTGCTCCCCGCGCTCGCGCACCTGCGACACCCAGTCGAGAGCATTCTTGAGCAGCGGCGTCACCGAGCTGTTGTATTCCGGGCTCCCGATGAACACGCCCTGGTGGGCGCGGAACATCTGCTTGAGCCTGACCGCATTCGGATGCGTGCCGCCGTTGGCATCGTCATCCGCATCGTAGATCGGCAGGGGATAATCCTCGAGCGAGATGCGGGTCACCTCGGCATCGGCGAGTGTCAGCTCCTTGGCCGCCAGCGCCGCGAGCCGGGTATTCAGCGAGCCGATGCGCGTCGAGCCGGACAGGACGAGGATTTTGGGCGATGGCATGACTTTATCTTGTCATTGCCGGGCTTGTCCCGGCAATCCCGATCATAATGCACCCGTCCTAAACGAGATGGCCGGGACAAGCCCGGCCATGACAACGAAAGGGTCACACAGGATGATCTACCGGCCGTGATAGATCCAAACCCGGGCCGGCGGCAGGTTCATCCAGATCAGTTCGGATGCCTTGGCAGTCACGCCGGCGAAATTCTTCGGGATCGGCGGCACCATCGCATAAGTGAACTGTACGAACGGCGCGCCGGGCGCGAGCAGCGTCATCGCGTCGGCGATCAGCCGCAGCCGCGTGCGCAGCGGCTTGGTGACAAGTGGCAGGCCGGACACGACCGCCGCCGCCGGTTCGCGCACCAAGGTTTCGAGCAGATGTCGCAGGCGGTAGGCGTCGCCCTGCACCACCGTCGCGGTGGGATAGCGGGACCGCAGCATGCGGCAGAACGTGGGGTTGAACTCGACCAGAACCAGCCGCGCCGGATCGATGCCACGTTCGACCAATGCAGCCGTCACCGGTCCGGTACCCGGGCCAAGCTCGATCACCGGCCCCGTGGAGCCGGGATCGACATAGCGCGCCATCGTACGCGCCAGCACGCGGCCGGACGGCATCACGGCGCCGGTCGCGAGCGGCTTCTCGAACCATGAACGGAGAAACTGGACATCATCGCCGAAGCGGAGCTGGCGCTTTTCGGCGCGGGCTATGGACTGCGGACGCATCAGTGTGCCGTCACTACGGCGGACGCGGGGATGGCCGCCAACAGGTTCACCGGTATAGGTCGGCGCACGAGGGGTCAAGCGCATCAGTTTGCATGCCCCCCACGCGCTCCCATCCCGTCGATAAACTCCTTGACTTTGCTGAAGAATCCCTCGGATTCCGGCTGCGTCTTTTCGGACGAGATCCTGTCGAATTCGGCCAGCAGCTCGCGCTGCTTTTTCGTCAGGTTCTGCGGCGTCTCGACCGTCACCTGCACGTACATGTCCCCGTACGCCTTGGAGCGCAGCACAGGCATGCCCTTGCCGGAGAGCCGCAGCCGGCGACCGGACTGGGTGCCTTCGGGAATCTTCACGCGTGCCTTGTCGCCGTCGATGGTCGGCACTTCGAACTCGCCGCCAAGCGCGGCGCGGACCATCGAGATCGGCACGCGGCAGTAGAGGTCGGCGCCGTCACGCTGGAAGAATGGGTGGGTAGCGAGGGCGAGGAAAATATAGAGGTCGCCGGGCGGGCCGCCGCGCACGCCGGCCTCACCCTCGCCGGCGAGGCGAATGCGGGTGCCGTCCTCGACGCCCGGCGGAATGTTGACCGACAGCGTGCGTTCACGCGTCACCCGGCCGGAGCCGGAGCAGGACGGGCACGGATCATCGATCACCTCGCCACGCCCCTGGCAGGACGGACAGGTGCGCTCCAGCGTGAAGAAGCCCTGTTGATGACGCACACGGCCGGAGCCGCCGCAATGCGGGCAGGTCTTCGGCCGGGTGCCGGTGCGGGCGCCAGTGCCGGAACAGGCCTCGCAGGTCACAGGAGTAGGAATGCGGATCTGCGCCGTCTTGCCGGCGTAAGCCTCCTCGAGGCTGATCTCCATATTGTAGCGCAGATCGGCGCCACGCTCGCGGCCGCTGCTGCGGGCGCCGCGACGGCCGCCGCCCATGCCGAACAAATCCTCGAAGATGTCGGAGAAAGTGGCGGCGAAATCCGCGCCGAATCCATGACCGCCACCTCCGCTGCCGTGCTCGAAAGCGGCATGACCAAACCGATCGTAGGCGGCGCGCTTGTCGCCGTCCTTGAGGACGTCATAGGCCTCGTTGATTTCCTTGAAGCGGTGTTCGCAGTCCTTGTCGCCCGGATTGCGGTCCGGATGGTGCTGCATCGCCAGCTTGCGGAAGGCGGCCTTGAGCTCGGCTTCGGTGCAGGTGCGCGAAACGCCGAGCACTTCATAGTAGTCGCGCTTCGACAATTCCGTGGCCCCACAAGTTAGTCAAAACCTCGCCCTGCTGCCGCAAGACGAGGTTTTGTCATTGTCCGTAGTTGTTACGCCGACTTCTTGTTGTTCTTGTCGTCGTCGACTTCAGTGAATTCGGCATCGACAACGTCCTCTTTCTTCTCAGCGCCGGCTTCGGCACCTGGCGCAGCGCTCTCGGCCCCGGCCTGCTGCGCCTTGTACATCGCCTCGCCGAGCTTCATCGAAACTTGCGCCAGCGTATTGCTCTTGGCCTTGATCGCATCGGCATCGTCGCCCTTGAGTGCCTCTTTCAGATCGGCCATCGCGTTCTCGATCGCCGAGCGATCGCTCTCGCCGATCTTGGAGCCGTGCTCGGAGAGCGCCTTCTCCGTGGAATGGACGAGAGCCTCGGCCTGGTTCTTGGCTTCGACCTGCGCCCTGCGCTTCTTGTCCTCCTCGGCGTGGGCTTCCGCGTCCTTCACCATCTTCTCGATGTCGGCTTCTGACAGGCCGCCCGAGGCCTGAATGCGGATTTGCTGCTCCTTGCCGGTGCCCTTGTCCTTGGCCGAGACGTTGACGATGCCGTTGGCGTCGATGTCGAACGTGACCTCGATCTGCGGCACGCCGCGCGGCGCCGGCGGGATACCGACGAGATCGAACTGGCCGAGCAGCTTATTGTCGGCCGCCATCTCGCGCTCGCCCTGGAACACGCGGATCGTCACCGCGTTCTGGCTGTCCTCGGCGGTCGAGAACACCTGCGACTTCTTGGTCGGGATCGTGGTGTTGCGGTCGATCAGCCGGGTGAACACCCCGCCCAGCGTCTCGATGCCGAGCGAGAGCGGCGTGACGTCGAGCAGCAGCACGTCCTTGACGTCGCCCTGCAGCACGCCGGCCTGGATTGCCGCGCCGACTGCCACGACTTCGTCCGGGTTGACGCCCTTGTGCGGCTCCTTGCCGATGAACTGCTTCACGACCTCCTGCACCTTCGGCATACGAGTCATGCCGCCGACCAGAACGACCTCATTGATCTCGGCCGCGCCGACGCCAGCGTCCTTGAGCGCCTGCTTGCAGGGCACGATCGTCTTCTGGATGAGATCGTCGACCAGCGCCTCGAACTTGGCGCGGGTGAGCTTCATGGTCAGATGCTTCGGACCGGACGCATCGGCCGTGATGAACGGCAGGTTGATCTCGGTCTGCGTGGTGGACGACAGCTCGATCTTCGCCTTCTCCGCGGCCTCCTTCAGCCGCTGCAGCGCGAGCTTGTCCTTGCGCAGGTCGATGCCCTGCTCCTTCTGGAACTCGTCGGCGAGATAATTGACAAGCCGCATGTCGAAGTCTTCGCCGCCCAGGAACGTATCGCCGTTCGTGGACTTCACCTCGAACACGCCGTCGCCGATCTCGAGAATCGATATATCGAACGTGCCGCCGCCGAGGTCATAGACCGCGATGGTGCCGTTCTTCTGCTTGTCGAGACCGTAAGCGAGCGCGGCCGCAGTCGGCTCGTTGATGATGCGCAGCACTTCGAGTCCGGCGATCTTGCCGGCATCCTTGGTGGCCTGGCGTTGCGCGTCGTTGAAATAAGCGGGAACGGTGATGACCGCCTGCTCGACCTTCTGTCCGAGATGCGCTTCCGCGGTCTCCTTCATCTTCTGAAGAATGAAAGCGGAGATCTGTGAGGGCGAATATTGCTTGCCGTCCGCCTCGAC
>CAZNTY010000167.1:0-1963 GCA_964576085.1 uncultured Undibacter sp.
CTGTAATGCACAGACGTCTCCGAATCCGACGGACTTTCCCATTTCTTTTATGGTTTTCCTCCTAAATAGTGCGTTTCCACCAGCAAATTAGTGCGGAGGAACTAGCCGCCGGCCCGGGCGTTATCTCGGTGCTCCACGACATCGACACATCCTTCAACACAGGGGACAGCCATGGACCAGGTGCTGAGCGATCGTCTGCGCGAGACCGAATGGCAATCGATCACTGCCGCCTTGAATAATGGTCTTATCCTCGTCAGGTCCAATGGCGAGATTGCCTGGATGGACGAAAAGACGCGCCGTCGCGTGAACGGCGGACTGCAACATCTCGACCTTCCGCTCCGCAAATCTGACGGGCATGAGATCGACTGCTTCGTGACGGCCGCGGCCGTGACGATCAACGGTGAGCGGTCGGTTGTGTGCGTCATCCAGGAAATGAACGATCAGAAGGAGCTCGGGTATGACCTGCTGGCGGCCATCGAGGCCGTCATGGCCGATGCGTCCCGCGCGGTCGTCGATAAACTTAAAGCATTGCGTCAGGCCGCGCCGCTGCGGGCACGCTCATCGGATCTGGATTATCTGACGGGCCGTGAACGTGAGGTGCTGGGTCTCATTTGCGAGGGGCGCAGCGACGCCGAGATGAGTCGGATGCTGCATCTGTCGCCGAATACCGTACGCAATCATGTCGCATCCTTGTTTCGCAAGATCGGCGTGAATCGCCGGAGCGCCGCGATCATCTGGGCGCGCGAGCGCGCCATTACCACTCAGGATGCACTCGGCATGAAGCGGCAACGCCGTGGCCGCGCCGAGGACAAGCCATCCGCTTGAGCAGCCGCTCTCTACTAGTAGGGTGGTATTTTCCAATCTCTTGCGCCGCGTGACGGCGCGCTGTTCCATAGCGCGACTCGTCATCATGTCGATGAGGCGCCCGGCCTGAATGATTACGGCCGTTCGGAAGTTGCGCCGCTCCATTGCGGGACGATCACCTTTAACGCCAACAGGGCGGGACCTCGTGACCGAGCCGTTGCTTCGACTCTACATAGCCGGAAACTCCGCCGTCTCCCGCCGCGCGGAGCAAAATCTCAATCGATTGCAACATCTCATCAAGCCTCAGGGCTGGAGCGTGGAAGTCATCGATGTCCTCGCGCAGCCGGAGCGGGCTGAGCAGGCCAGGATTTTGGCAACGCCGACTCTCTCCTATGACCATCCCGTGCGCCCGCGCCGCATCGTCGGTGACCTCAGCGACACGAAGAGCGTTCTCGCGTTTCTGGGCATCGAGTTGAAGAGGAACACTCCATGACCGAACAGGATCTCGACGTTGCCACCGTGCTGGAGCGAGTCAAAACCGGCGTCAATGCCTTCGATGAATTGGTCATGGGTGGCCTGCCACGCGCGCGCACCACGGTCGTCGGGGGCACGCCCGGGAGCGGAAAGACGGTATTCGCGACGCAGTTTCTCGCAAATGGAGTCACGGCCCACGGGGAGAACGGCGTGCTCGTCACCTTCGAGGAGCCGCCGGCAGATATCGAAGCCAACATGCATGGCTTCGGGTGGGAGCTTGGACGGTGGCGCCGGGAAGGTCGTCTGGCGTTCGTGGACGCCAGCCCACCGTCGAGCGACGAGCTCGTCGTTGGCGATTTTGATCTTGCGGGCCTGCTTTCGCGCATCCAGCACGCAGTCAAGACAGTCAACGCGAAGCGCGTGGTGCTGGACTCACTCACCCAACTCTTCGATCATTTTATCGGCGACCCGAAAATCCTGCGCCGCGAGCTGTTCCATATCAGCAATGCCTTGAAGAAAGCCGGGCTGACCGTCCTTATGACGGCGGAGCGCAACAGCGAATATGGCGAGATCACCCGCCATCGCCTCGAGGAGTTCGTCGCCGACAACGTCGTCATCCTCCGCAACGTGCTTCATCGCGAGAAACGTCGCCGCACGATCGAGGTTCTCAAGATGCGCGGCAGTC
>CAZNTY010000168.1:0-4732 GCA_964576085.1 uncultured Undibacter sp.
CAACCTCGGCATCGCTCGCCGCGACGCCCTCGCCGATCAGCTGGCGATTGATTGGAAAGGTGAGCTCGCCCGGCGTCTGCGTCATCCGTGCGTCGCAGATCGTGCCGCTGAGCTTTGCGTTGGTTTCGCGCCGGCCGCTCCTGAACGAGCGCGCCGTGTCGTCGAAACCTTCAGGCTCGGCGGTAAAGAACTTGGCGCCAGGCACTCGCGACTTGACGCCGAGCGCGACGCCGGCGGCGAGGCCGCCGCCCGAGGCGCCGATCACAACGATCTCCGGCTTCAGGCCGAGTGCGGCAAGATCCTCGACGATCTCGCGACCGATGGTGCCCTGCCCGGCGATGATCGCCGGGTCATCGTAGGGCGGCACGAGTGTCGCGCCGCGCTCGTCGGCGATCTTGCGGGCTATCGCGGAGCGATCTTCGGTGTCGCGGTTATAGAGCACGACCTCGGCGCCGAGCGCCTGGGTGCGTTCGCGCTTGGCCTTTGGCGCGTCGCTCGGCATCACGATGGTCGCACGCATGTCGAGGAGCTTCGCCGCCGCCGCCACGCCCTGCGCGTGATTGCCGGAGGAATAAGCGACCACGCCGCCGGCGCGCCTTGCCTCGGGAATTTGCGAGATCTTGTTGTAGGCGCCGCGAAACTTGAACGAGCCGGTGCGCTGCAAGGTCTCGGCCTTCAGGAAAACGCGCGCGCCCACCGCATCGTCGAGCACCGGCGCATTGACAAGCGGCGTGCGCACCGCAACCCCCGCAAGACGCGGCGCAGCTGCGTCGACATCGGCGGCGGTGGGCGGCATGACAGTTTTCAGATCGGGCATGTCGTAACGTAACGCCATCGTCCGTTGCTGTCACCGGGAGGAGCGCGGTTGTCGAATCAGGCGGCACGCGCGGGCCGGCAAGCCGGCGCGACATGGCCAAGGAACGCCCGCGAACTGGCGTGCCAAGTCAATCGCTGCGCAAAGCGGCGGCAAGCAAGGCGGTCGATGCGGAGCGCCGCGATGCAGGCCCGCCTCAAATCCTCATTAAGTGCGCCTACGCCGCTGTCGCCGATCACATCGCGCGGCGCGGAGGCCGGAAAGGCGGCGATCGGAACTCCACACGCCAGGGCCTCCAGCAAAACAAGTCCGTACGTGTCGGTACGGCTCGGAAACACGAAGACGTCCGCCGACCCATAGACACGAGCCAGCGCCTCCCCTTCCAGCGCGCCGAGGAAAATCGCATCCGGGAACAGCCGCCGCAGCGCCGCGCGGCTCGGGCCATCCCCAACCACCACTTTGCTGCCCGGCAGATCGAGCGCGAGGAAAGCCTCCACATTTTTCTCCGGCGCCAGGCGACCAACGGTGAGGAAGATGGGACGCGGCAGGTCAAGCTCGGGTTCGCGCGGCCGGAACAGCCGAGTATCGACGCCCCGTGGCCACAGGCGAACAGTTCCAAATCCTCGCGCCTCGAGTTCCGCCCGAAGGCTCGGCGTCGCCGCCATCACCGTGGCGCTCGGCGCGTGAAAAACGCGCAACAACCGCCATGCCAGCTCCGAACCCGCCCGCGGTGCCACCGGCAGCCTTTCGGCGACATAGTCTGGAAATCTCGTATGGAAGCTCGTGGTGAAAGGCAGATTTCGTTTGAGGCAGCAAGCGCGCATGCAATAGCCGATCGGCCCTTCGGTCGCGATGTGGATGGCATCAGGCGCCGCCGCCACGAAACGCCGCATCATGGCGCGGGGCTGTACCAGCGACAGCCGGATTTCCGGATAACCGGGCATCGGCAGCGTCAGGAAGTCGCTCGGCGTCACGAATTCGATCCGCGCACCGAACGATGGCGCCTCCTGCGCCAAGTGGCCGAGCGTGCGCACGACGCCGTTGACCTGCGGATGCCATGCGTCGGTTGCAATCAGAACCTTCATGCCGCCTCGGCTTCGGCGACCAGGGCGAGCCGGCTGGCGTCCGCACCGTGGCCGTCGGTCCGTGTCCAGGTAATGATTTCGAAAGTGCCGTCCTCGCGCTCGCCGACCGCGGTGCAACTTTCAACCCAGTCGCCGCAGTTGATGTAACGCAGGCCGAAGTCGTCGTGGATCGCCGGCGTGTGGATATGGCCGCAGATCACGCCGTCGACCGCGTGGCGCTTCGCTTCCGTTACCAGCGCCTTCTCGAAGGCGCCGATGTAGTTCACCGCGTTCTTGACCTTGTGCTTCGCCCACTTCGATAGCGACCAGTATGGCGCGCCGATGACGCGGCGAAAGGCGTTAAGCAAGCGATTGGCTGTCAGTGCGAATTCGTAGGCCTTGTCGCCGAGATGCGCGAGCCAGCGCGCCTGCGTCACCACAATATCGAACAGGTCGCCATGCACGACCAGGAAGCGCTTTCCCTCCGCGTTCACGTGGACGGCGTTCTCCGCCACCTCGATGCCGCCGAAATGCGTGCCGTAATAGCCGCGCAGGAACTCGTCGTGATTGCCCGGGATGTAGATCAGTCGTGCGCCCTTGCGCGCCTGCCGCAGCAGCTTCTGCACGATATCGTTGTGGGTCTGCGGCCAATACCATGACGACCGCAAAGCCCAGCCGTCGACAATGTCGCCGACCAGGTAGATCGTGTCCGCTTCGTGGTAGCGCAGGAAGTCGAGCAGCTTGTCGGCCTGACAGCCACGCGTTCCCAGATGCACGTCCGAAATGAACAACGCGCGGAACCGTCGCGCGACGATGTTCGTCACGTCGTGGAATTCTTCTTTGTTGATACCATGCAAGGCTGATAACAAAGCAATGTCACAGCGGCATGACGGCGGGTTTAACCATCCGGCAACGGTCAGGCGGCGGCGGGAGCGGCATTGCGGCGAAAACGCACCAGCGTATAGACGCCAAACGGGCTGATCTTGCGCCGCTCCAGCAGCTCGGCCTCGCCGCCGCGTTCGGCCCATTGCGCGAGCCGTGCGAACGGAAATTCGGGGCGCAGGCCGAGCTTGCGGGCCTTCTGCGCGGTCCAGCGCTCGATCAGCGCCGCAAGCCCGCGCTCGGAATAGAAATGGTTGACCAGGATGATCTGTCCGCCCGGCCGCAGCACCCGCGCGCACTCGGACAGCACCCGTTCTGGATCGGCCACCAGCGTGATGACGAATTGCGCCACCACGCAGTCGAAATACGCGTCCGGAAAATCGAGCGTGGCAGCGTCCATCACCCTCAAGTCTCTCACGAAGGGATAGCGTCCGTTCCGCAACCGCTCGCGCGCCCGCGCGATCATCGGTTCCGACAAGTCGACGCCGATGACCTCGGTCGTCGCGTCATAGTCGTCGAAGGACAACCCGGTGCCGACGCCCACCTCGAGAATGCGGCCGCCGACCGCGCGAGCCGCCGCCGCCGCGGCACGCCGGCCGGTCAGGAAGATCGGACCGCACAGGGCGTCGTAGACCGGCGCCCAGCGCTCGTAAGCACGTTCGATGACGTGGCGCTCGGGATCGGCCCTATCGATGCAAGTCATTCTGTCCGGTATCCGTGAAGCTGCGTCGTCGCTAACAGATTATTGCGACAGCCAGACGATGCCGCAGCGCAAACCCATGGCTGGCAAGGCTCCTGTCATAAAAGTTTCATAAATCTTCCCGCCCCGGCTTCTTGGAATCCGTGGCGCCGGTTTGCTAGAGTTCCTCGGTCCACGTCACAGCGGGGTTGTGTGCGTCATGTCCAAAAAAGAAAAAATCAAATCCCTGAAAAAGGAAGTGAAGCGGCTCAAGTCGGTCGTGAAGAAGCTCAAACTTGAAACGGCAGCCAAGAAGAAGGCCAAGGCCGCGCACACTGGCGCTGTCGTGCCGAAGGCAACGACCCCTCCGACGCTGGCGAAAGCCGAGAAGCCGGCGGCACCCGGGCGCGAGCCGAAGGGCGCGCCAACTCGAATCGTTGGCTGATCGCCTCCGGCGACCGACTTTCATCCGTTCGAACAGTCGATGGCCCGCTTGCGCGGGCCATATTGCGTCAATATGACTTGCGGCACCCATTGGCGAAGGACTGGGCGGAGGATTTTGCATGGATCTCGGAATTGCCGGCCGCAAGGCCATTGTCTGTGCGTCAAGCCGCGGGCTCGGCAGGGGCTGCGCGCTGGCGCTGGCGCAGGCCGGCTGCGAGGTGGTCGTCAACGGCCGCAATGCCAAGACGGTGGAAGCCACCGCCAACGAGATCGCCAAGATCACCGGATCGAAGATCATCCCGGTGGCCGCCGACGTCGGCACGCCGGACGGTCAGGCCAAGCTGTTTGCGGCGATGCCCTCGCCCGATATCCTGGTCAATAATAACGCGGGGCCACCCTTTCGCGATTTCCGCGAGTTGACCCGCCAGCAGATGATCGACGGCGTGATCGCCAACATGATCGTCGCCATCGAGCTGATCCAGAAGGTGATCGACCCCATGACGCAGCGGAAGTTCGGCCGCATCGTCAACATCACGTCGTCGGCGGTGAAGGCGCCGCACGCCGGGCTCGACCTGTCGTCCGGCGCGCGCGCCGGGCTGACCGCCTTTCTTGCCGGCGTCGCACGCACCGTCGCCGACAAGAACGTGACCATCAATTTTCTGCTGCCCGGCCCGTTCAACACCGACCGGCTGCGCAGCAACATCGAGGCCAACGCGAAGAAGACCGGCAAGAGCGTCGAGGAAGCAGTCGCTGCGCGCAAGCAGACGGTGCCTGCCAAGCGCTTCGGCAGCCCTGAAGAATTCGGCGCCGCCTGCGCCTTCCTGTGCTCGACGCAGGCCGGCTACATCA
>CAZNTY010000169.1:0-1617 GCA_964576085.1 uncultured Undibacter sp.
AGTCGAGCTTTGCAGGATCCCGGTGAGGCCGATGCCGGCGAGGAAAGCACTCAGCGGGGAGCGCACATAGTGCGACAGCACGCGGCGCAGCGTCGGGCCGAAGGCGCGGGTGATGCCGGTCTGCACCATGCGCACGCCCCACAGCAGCAGACCGACCGCGCCGAGAAAGGTCAGGAAAAGTTCAGTACCAGCCAAATCCATCCTCCGTCATCGCCAGATCTGCGCCGGCAGACGATTCGGTCTGTCATAAAACTGTCATATGCGCTCGCCCGCAGACGGTTGCAACGTGGAAATGCCAAAACTGGCTGCAAAATCGTCGTCAGCCTGCGTTCGACAAGGCGGACGGCACGATGCCGATGCGGCCATAGCCCGGCAGCTTGATGCCGGGGCGACGGATATCCAGGCCGGCGACCAGCCCGAGCACGTTGAATTCGATGCCCTCGACCCAACCGATCTTGATGCCGGCATAGCCCCAGAGGTTGAGCTCGACGCCGGTGCTGCTGTCGGTCCAGCCGGCATAGAGGCCATCACGGAAGTCGCGACCGATCGCATTTGAAGGAAGCTGGACGCGGAGCTCGGGCACCGCGCGCAGCACCGCGGCGACGAAGCTGTTTGAGTTCGGTCCGGGCCAGACACGGTAATCGCCGGCGTGGCTGTAGCGGTAGTCGCGGATCGCGCTCTCGACCTTCGGGATCAGCCGCGCGGCCTCATCGCCCTGCACGTCAGCCAGCACGACGGGCGCGTTGCCATACCAGCGGCCGTCTACCGGCCAGTTGTTGCGCCGCACCGGATTGCCCCAGCCGACCACGTCGTAGCGCGTCCACGTATTGGCATTCGCCGGCTTGAGCACGATCCAGCTATGCACCGCGAAGATGCCCTTCCAGGCGCCTGCGGTGCCGCTCATCACCAGGATGCGAGCCTCCTTGGCCTGCGTTGCCGGCGGCAAGGTGCCGGTCGAGGACCAGTCGGCGTCGCGCCAGGAACGCGGCCCATCGCCGGCGGCGAATAGCGCGGCGCGCGCGACGACAGGAAGGAGAAACAGCGCAAAGATGGCGAGCATGAGGGCTTTTCGCGAGCGGGCAAAGCGTGAGAGCACGTCACCCATCTAGGGACGTATTCCGGCCGATCCAAGGCAGCACGCCAGTTCAGCGAGCATGCCCCGGGCCGCGCGCTCAAGCCGGGCCGCGGTCAGGCTTCGGCTGCCGCGGCGCAATGTCTTGCGGGCAACGGGCGGCACGTGAACGAAGGCGGCGGAGAGATGGCCACGACGCGCGGCTTCGGTGGCGCGCCAGCACAGGTAATTGCAGAGATAGCTGCCGGCGTCGCGCGACAATACGGCAGGGACGCCTGCCTTCCGTACGGCCCGCGCCAGCCGCGCGGCGGGCGCGTTCATCGATTGATGCGCCGCACCGGGGGCGATCGCATGGCGGCTCGGGATCGAGCCGCCGGCATCGCGATGGGAGCCGATCGCGTTGCGCGCCAGAGTCTCGATGCGCAATGTTCGTGCACGGCGGTGCAACCCGAACATCAACAGTGCATCCGGCTTGTGTCTTGCCAGCAGGAGCGGCAAGTCGTTATCGACCGCGGCGTATTGCGTCGGGAAGACGTGACTGATGA
>CAZNTY010000170.1:0-1985 GCA_964576085.1 uncultured Undibacter sp.
GTGTTCGCCGGGGTGCTGATGATCCTGGTGTTCTCGATCCTGTTCGACACCTTCGCGCGCCTGGTCGAGCGCCAGACGATGGTGTGGCAGACTGCCGGACGCCGCGAACGCAGCACCGGCACCGAAGAGGCCCGCATCGCCGCCGCGCCGGCGCCCGTATGAGTTCAAGCAGGAGCTTGCAATGACCGAAAAGCTTTTGCCGACCACCGTGGTCGGCAGCTACCCGCAGCCGGACTGGCTGGTGAACCGCGAGATGCTTTCGAAGGTGGTGCCGCGGGTGCGCATGACGCAGTTGTGGCGCGTGCCCGAGCCGTATCTTGAGCAGGCGCAGGACGACGCCACCATCGTCGCGATCCGCGACATGGAGCGCGCCGGTATCGACATCATCACCGACGGCGAGATGCGGCGCGAGAGCTATTCCAACCGCTTTGCCACCGCGCTGGAAGGCATCGACATCACCAGCCCCGGCGAGGTGCAGGCGCGCAGCGGCCCCACCAAGGTGCCGCGCGTCGTCGGCAAGATCCGCCGCACGCGGCCGGTCGAGCTGCGCGACATGCAGTTCCTGCGCAAGAACACCGACCGCAAGGCCAAGATCACCCTGCCCGGCCCTTTCACGATGAGCCAGCAGGCGAAGGACGAGTATTACAAGGACGACGAGGCGATGACGATGGACTTCGCCGTCGCGGTCAACGAGGAGCTGCGCGACCTCGAAAAGGCCGGCGCCGACGTCATCCAGCTCGACGAGCCTTGGCTGCGCAACAACCCGGAAAAGGCGCGCCGCTATGCGATCAAGGCGATCAACCGGGCACTCGAAGGCATCAAGGTGCCGACGGTGGTCCACCTGTGCTTCGGCTATGCGGCCGTCGTGCCGGGCGACACCAAGCCGCAGAAATACGCGTTTCTGTCCGAGCTCGCCGACACGACTGCGCAGCAGATTTCGATCGAATCGGCGCAGCCGAATATCGACTTCGGCGTCCTCAAGGACCTCGCCGGCAAGAAGATCATGCTCGGCGTGATCGACCTGTCCGATCCGCAGGTCGAAACGCCGGAAAAGATCGCCGGGCGAATCGAGCGCGGCCTCAAATACGTCGCGCCGGAGAATCTGATCCCGGCGCCCGACTGCGGCATGAAATACCTGCCGCGCGCCACTGCTTTCGGCAAGCTGCAATCACTCAGCCGCGCCGCCGAGCTGGTGCGAGCCAGGTTGTCGTAACGGTGCGTCTAAATTTAATCGCCGTACTTGCCTGCCATTTTACTGGCGCATGATCCCTCGGGTCGAGCCTGAGGGCAGGCTTTTTCCGAAAACCGGCCGAAGCCGGCTATGGCCGGCGAAGGCTGGTTCCCGCTTTTCGGGGTGATGCGCTAGGTCATTCCCATCAGCACGGCAATCAGGCCGACCACGAGCACCGCAAGCGCGATAGCCACGATCGAGCCCAGCCTTCCCGAGCGAGCATTGTTGACCTCGACCGGATCGATCGGCTGGAATTGCGCGGGAACGATTGCTTGAAGCCTGTTCGTCATCGAGCGACCCCTCTGCCCCACAAGATCGCGACGCGAATCAACCAGACGCCAGCGTACCGGCTGTCACACGACATTCATATTCTTGACGGTCGGCTGGACGGACGGGCAGCGGACGATTCGAACGGCGTTCAGCGCGTCTTCTTCCAGTCCTCGTAGCGTTTTTTGTTTTCTTCGTTGGGCGGATAGAGGCCGGGCAGCTTCTCGCCCTTTTCGACCTGCTGCACCAGCCAGGTTTCGAGCAATTCGTGCTCGGCGCCTTCCGCGGCGACGAACTCGGCGAGATCCTTCGGAATCACCACCGCGCCGTCGTCGTCGGCGACGATGATTTCGCCGGGGAAGATGGCGCAGCCGCCGCAGCCGATCGGCTCGTTCCAGCCGACGAAGGTGAGCAGGTTGACGGAGGCCGGCGCTGCGACGCCCGCGCACCAGACCGGCAGACCGGTCGCCAGCACACCGTGCTTGTC
>CAZNTY010000171.1:0-14619 GCA_964576085.1 uncultured Undibacter sp.
TTCACGGTGCTGGCGCGCAAGGAAGCCGGCGTGACCAAGTTCGAGGACTTCAAGGGCAAGCGCTTCAACGTCGGCAATCCGGGCTCCGGCACGCTGGCCTCGATGGAGGAACTGCTGAAGGCGATGGGCTGGACCAAGGCCGACTTCTCGATGGCCGGCGAACTGAAGGCTGACGAGCAGGGCACCGCCCTTTGCGACAACAAGATCGACGGCTTCTTCTACGGCGTCGGCCATCCGTCGGCCGCGATCCAGGACCCGACCACGGCTTGCGGCGCCAAGCTGGTCCCGCTGACCGGACCGGCGGTCGACTCGCTGGTTAAAGCGCACTCCTACTACGCCGTCGCGACCATTCCGGGCGGCATGTATGCCAACAACCCGAACCCGACGACGACTTACGGCGTGCTGGCCACCATGATCACCTCGGCGAAAGTGCCGGACCAGGTGGTCTACGATCTCGTCAAGGCGACGTTCGACAATTTCGACGAGTTCAAGAAGCTGCATCCGGCTTTCGCCAACCTCGATCCCAAGCACATGATCAAGGACGGCCTGTCGGCGCCGCTGCATCCGGGCGCGGTGAAGTACTACAAGGAGAAGGGCTGGATGTAAGCCTCACAAAGGGGCGGCGGAGAAGGCCGCCCCTTTTTCCGTTCGCATCAGGGGGAAGAGATGGCCGACAATAAAAACATGGCCGCGACGCGCGAAACGCTCGATGAACTGGTCGCCGCGGTCGACACCGGCGGCCGCAAGCCGACCGGATTCACCAAACAGCTCGTATTCGTGGCGGCGCTGGCCTGGGCCTTGTTCCAGCTCTGGTATGCCTCGCCTCTGCCCTATCAACTCAATTTCGGCGTCGTCAACGACGGCCAGGCGCGCATCATCCACCTTGCCTTCGCCTTTCTGCTCGCGTTCGCGACATTCCCGGCCTTCAAGTCCTCGCCGCGCAACCGCGTTCCGCTTTTCGACTGGGCGCTGATCGCGCTCGGCCTGTGTGCGACGCTCTATCTTCTCGTCTTCTACAAGGACATTGCGCTGCGGCCCGGCCTGCCGACCACGACAGACATCACCGTCTCGGTCATCGGCGTGCTGCTGCTGCTGGAGGCGGCGCGGCGCGCGGTCGGCCCGGCGCTCGCCATCATCGCAGGCATCATGGTGCTCTACATCTTCGCCGGCCCGTGGCTGCCGGGGCTGATGGCGCACAAGGGCGCGACGCTGTCGCGCGTCGCCTCGCAGATGTGGCTGACCTCCGAAGGCATCTTCGGCGTCGCGCTCGGGGTTTCGACCAACGTCGTGTTCTTCTTTGTGCTGTTCGGCAGCCTGCTGGAGAAGGCCGGCGCCGGTAATTATTTCATCCAGCTCGCCTTCTCGATGCTCGGCACCTTCCGCGGCGGCCCGGCCAAGGCCGGCGTCGTCGCCTCCGGCATGACCGGCATGATCTCCGGCTCATCGATCGCCAATACGGTGACGACCGGCACCTTCACGATCCCGCTGATGAAGCGGGTCGGCTATTCGGCGGTGAAGGCCGGCGCCATCGAATGCGCCGCCGGCGTCAACGGCCAGTTGATGCCGCCGGTGATGGGCGCTGCCGCCTTCCTGATCGCCGAATATGTCGGCATCAGCTACGCCGATGTCGTCAAGCACGCCTTCCTGCCGGCGTTCCTGACCTACGGTGCATTGTTCTACATTGTCGATATCGAGGCGGCGAAGGCCGGCATGCGCGGCCTGCCGCGCGCCGGCACGGGACCGATCCATCACGCGCTGCTGCGCGCGCTGATGACCATCTGCGGCATCATCGTCCTGAGCGGCATCGTTTATTACGCGGTCGGCTGGATCAAGGTGGTGTTCGGCGACGGCGCGGGCATCGTGCTCGGCGCCCTCCTCGTCGCGGCCTATCTCGGCCTGATGCGCTACAAGGCGGCGTACCCGGACCTGGCGGAGGACGACCCGTCCAAAGCGATCGTCAAGGTGCCGGAATTCTTTGCGACGGCGCGCACCGGCCTGCATTTCCTGCTGCCGGTCGTGGTGCTGATCTGGTGCCTGATGGTCGAGGAGCTGTCGCCCGGGCTGTCCGCGTTCTGGAGCACCGTGTTCCTGATCGCCATCATCGTCACGCAAAGGCCGATCATCGCCTTCTTCCGCGGCCAGCGGGACTTCGTCACGCCGGCCAAGGAAGGCGGCCGTGAGCTCATCAGCGCATTCGAGGGCGCCGCGCGCAACATGACGTCGGTCGGCATCGCCACTGCGGCGGCCGGCATCATCGTCGGCACCGTTGCCCTGACCGGCATCGGTCTGGTGATGACTGAGATCGTCGAGACTGCATCCGGCGGCAACCTGATGCTCATGCTGATCCTGACCGCCTTCATCTGCCTGCTGCTCGGCATCGGCATGCCGACCACCGCAAATTACATCGTGGTGGCGACGCTGATGGCGCCGGTGCTGGTCGAGGTGGCGGCGCAGAACGACCTCGCGGTGCCGCTCGTCGCCGTCCATATGTTCGTGTTCTACTTCGGCCTGATGGCGGACGTGCACCCGCCGGTCGGACTGGCCGCCTATGCCGCGGCGGCGATCTCCGGAGCGGACCCGATCAAGACCGGCCTGCAGGGATTCTGGTACGAAATCCGGACCGGCCTGCTCCCATTCATCTTCATCTTCAACACCGAGCTGCTGCTCATCGACGTCGGGGGACCGGGCAACTTCCTCCTTGTCGTCGCGTGCTCGATCGTTGCGATGGGCTGCTTCGTCGCCGCGACCCAGAACTGGCTGCTGACGCGAAACCGCTGGTACGAGAATATCGCGCTGCTGCTGATCTGCTTCACCCTGTTCCGCCCGGGCTTCTGGCTCGATCGCGTGGAAGCGCCGTTCATCGCGCGGCCGGCGACCGACCTGCTCAGCGTCGCGGAATCGATCCCCTCCGAGCAGACATTGCGATTCAGGGTCGAGAGCCAGTCGCGCGCCGGCGAGGACGTGGAAAAGCTGGTGCGGCTGACGATGCGCGGCGCCGGCAGCGGCCGCGAGCGGTTGCAACGCGCCGGCATGGGCATCGCGGCCGCAGGCAGCGAGACGATGGTGCAGACCGTGAAGTTCGGCAGCGAGGCCGCCAAATACGGTCTTGCGCCGGGCGACAAGGTCATCGCGGTGCTGATTCCGGCCGAACGGCCAAGCCGCTACTGGTTTGCGATACCGGCAATCGTGCTGCTGGCGGGCCTCGTGACGCTTCAGCTTCGCCGCCGCAAGCGGCTGAGGCTCGCCGTCGCGACCTAAAGCACTGTCCGTTTAGGTTGAATCGCCGTGCTCACCTAACATTTTATTGGCGCATGATCTTTCCGAAAACCGGTTCCCATCCCCGATCGGGTCGAGGACAAGCTTTTCGGGATCATGCGCTAGGCCGCGCGCACCTTCGGCTTGAGCTGCCGCAGCAGGGCCGGGATTTCCGTGACCGGCTTCGGGCGGCTGAATAGGAAGCCCTGCGCCTGGGTGCAGCCTTCCGCCCGCAGGATGTCGAGCTGTTCCTTGGTCTCGACGCCTTCGGCCGTGGTGATCATGCCGAGGCTGGCGCCGAGCTTGGTGACGGCGCGGATGATGGCGAGGCAGTCGTTCTCTTCCTTGCCGAGCTCCTTGATGAAGGAGCGGTCGATCTTGATCTTGTCGAACGGAAAGCTGCGCAGGTAGCTGAGCGACGAATAGCCGGTGCCGAAATCGTCCATGCAGATGCGCACGCCGAGCTGGCGGATCTCATGCAGCGCGTTGAGCACGGTCTGGTCGTCCTGCAACAGCACGGTTTCGGTGATCTCGAGCTCGAGCCGCGTCGCCGCGAGCCCCGAATGCGCCAGCGCCGTCACCACCGACAGCGACAGCATCGGATTGCGGAACTGTGCGGCCGACAGGTTGACCGCAACCTTGAGCTTGCCGGGCCAGCGCGCCGCGTCGCGGCAGGCCTGCTTGAGCACCCAGTCGCCGAGCGGCGCGATGAGCCCGATATCTTCGGCCACCGGAATGAACTGGTCGGGGCCGATCAGGCCGCGCTCGGGGTGGTTCCAGCGCACCAGCGCCTCGAAGCCGCTGACCTCCCGGCTCGCGATGTCGATCAGGGGCTGATAGTAGAGCTCGAACTGGTCGGCGAGCAGCGCCTTGCGCAAGTCGAGCTCGAGCCGGCGGCGCTCCTGCATCTGCGAGTCCATCTCCGGCTGGAAGAAATGGTAGTTGCCGCGGCCCTCGGCCTTGGCGCGATAGAGCGCCATGTCGGCGTTGCGCAGCAGCTGATCCGGCTCGCGGCCATCGGTCGGCGCCATCGCGATGCCGATGCTGGTGCCGATATTGACCTGATGGCCGAGTACCTCGAACGGCTCCGACAGCGCCTCGATGATGTGGTTGGCGAGCTCGGTCGCATCGGTCGGCCGCGCGCCGGTCTGCACGATCGCGAATTCATCACCGCCAAGCCGCGCGACGGTATCGACGCCGCGCACCACGCGCTGCAGGCGCTCGGTGACGGCAACCAGAAGCGCGTCGCCCACGGAATGGCCGAGCGAATCATTGACGCTTTTGAAGCGGTCGAGATCCAGGAACAGCACCGCCAGCTCGTTTCCATAGGAAAGCGCCTGCTCCATCTTGTCGCGGAACAGCAGGCGATTTGGCAGGTTGGTGAGCGCGTCGTGGCGCGCCATGTGCATGATCTTGGCTTCGGCCTGACGGCGCTCGGTGACGTCCTCGTAAGTCGCGACCCAGCGGCCATCGGCGGTCGGCGTGTAGTGGCACGCCACCACGCGGCCGTCGCCGAGCTCGATGAAATGCGCGCCCTGGGTGCTTTCGTGCAGAAACTCGGCTTTCTCCGCGAGCAGCTGCTCGACGGTCTTGCCAACGTGATTGTTGAGCGCAACGCTTAGTTCGAGCACCTGCCGGTAGGACACGCCGGATTTGATCCTGTCGCGGGGCAGCTTGAATATCTCGAAGAAACGCCGATTGGCGACCTGGAGCCGGTCCCGGCCGTCATAGAGGCAAAGGCCCTGCGACATGTTTTCGAGCGCGGCGTCGAGCAGCAGGTTGGAGTCGCGCAGGCTCGCCTCCTGCTCCTTCGGCCGGCTGATGTCCGTGCAGAAGACGATGAAGCCCTGGTCGCGGGTCGGGCTTCGGCTGATCCGCAGCCAGCGGCCGTCGGGAAGCTGCGCCTCGGTGGTCGCGTGCAGGCCGGCATCGTGCCGCATCAGGATGTCGCGCACCTCGGTCGAGGGCGGCAGCACCGGCTCGAGCTGGTCGAGCAGGATGCCCGGCTTGAGCAGGTCGTCCGGCACGCCGAGGAAGTCGGCCGCCTTGGCGTTCGCGAGCACGATCCAGTTGTTGGCGTCGACGACGACAACGCCTTCCTGCGAGGACTGTAGCGCATCGGCGAGCCGCGCCTGCGCCGAGCGGCGCTGCGCGACCTCACGGTCCATCATTGCCTTGATGTTGTTGCGCATCACCTGCATGGAGGCGAGCAAGGCGCCGACCTCGTCGTTGCTGCCATTCGGCACCACCACGTCGAGCTTGCCGGCCGCGATCCGCTCGGCGATGTTGGAGGCGACCGCCACCGGACCGACGATGCGCTTGGCCAGCGCCCAGGCGACGAGCGCCGACAGCAGCAATGCGAGCACCGTGCCGATGATGTTGAGCTGGACGTCGCGCGCGACAGTGGCGCGCGCCAGCTGGCGATAGATGAAGCCGTCACCGGCGGTGGAATTAAAGAGCAGATCGATCTGCGCGTCGACCATTGCCGCGTAGTGGTCGAGGATCTCCCAGTTCACGTCGAGCTTGGTGCCGTCGAGCAGCCGCGCGCGCATGGCGCGCCAGGCGTCGACCGCCTGCTGCACGTTGGCGGCGGCGCGTTCCGCGCGCGGGGATTGCGAGCGCTGCGCGGCGATCTTGAGATCGTCCGACAGGGTTTTGGCGAGCTTGTTGATCTCGTCGTCGAGCTGCGCCCGCATTGCCGGATCGTGTGCGATCCATTGCCGCGCGAAGGCGGCCCGCATCGACGCGAAGTCGGTCGCGGCCGCGCGCGCGAAATTGATCGACATCAGCGATTCATCGAACGTCTTGTCGACCAGAATGCCCGCATCGCGAATGCCGAACGCGGCGTAGCCGCCGAGCGCCGCGGTGATCACGCTCATGACCAGGAACGCGACCAGGATGCGGCCGCGGATGGTCATCGCGAACGAATTCAGCCGCGATATGGCGGCGCGCCAGTTCGGCCTTGTCCGGACGGCAAGCGACGCGATCTGACTACGCAACATGAGCCTGTTTAAACGCCTTATTATTGACGCTGCAGACTATCCGTTGCGCGTTAAAGCCTCTTGATCGCGCCTCCAAAGTTAGAGTGTTCGTTAACGGCCCCTTAACCCCCTGCGGCCCAATTTGGGGAAAGAAAAACAGGCGGAACGAGAGCAGCGAGGCCAGGGATGTGGTTAACTGATGGTTTACGGCGGGCGCGGCGGCCCCTCGTCCTGACGGTCGCTACCGGCCTGGTTGCGATCGGCACCATCAGCGGTCTCGCACAGTCGCGGCTGTCGATCTCGCAGAAAGGCCGCGAGTTCCGGCCTGGCGAAGTCACCATCAAGCGCGGCGACAGCGTGCAGATCGTCAACGACGACGCCGATCTCCGCCACCACGCCTATATCGATTCAGATACCTTCAAATACGATTCCGGCGACCAGGAACCCGGCAGCAAGACCAACATCACGTTTCCGGTCGCCGGCAATTTCGAGGTGCTGTGCGCGATCCACCCCAAGATGAAGCTGGAAGTGCACGTCCAATAGCGCTCGTCAGGTAATCGAGGTGCCGAACAGCGCCGCGTGCCCAAGGTAATACATCCCCAGGAACAGGACCAGGGCGGAAGCGTAAGCGAACGGCAGCACCCAGGACTTGCGCACTTCGGCGCGCTTGCCGCCGTCATCCGCGATGATGCCGAGCAGCACGACGACGATCAGCGTGTGCCCGATCAGGTCGACCTTGCCGAATTCGGCGACGGCGCTGACGAACATCGCGGTAAGCATGATCGCGGCGAGGCGGCGCACCAGCGGGGTCCACACCAGCGCGAAGGCGAGGGCGAATTCCACGGCGCCGGCCGCACGCATGAAAAATTCCGGCGTGAAGCCGAGCGTCATCTCCGGATGCTGGACGAACAGCGGAAACGACCATTCAGGATAGGCCCACTTCTCGATCGAAGCCCACATCAGCGTGACGCCGGCGGTCCAGCGCACGACATCGATCGGCCGCGCCCCGAACAGGTCCTTCTGCAGGCCGGTCAATGCCAAGTAAGCGGCGACACCAAGGAACACCGGATAGTCGGCGAGATGGAAGACGCCATATTCCCAGGTGCCCATCGCGAACAGCACAAAAATGCCGAGCGCCGACAGCGGCATGGTCCGGCGCGACAGCATGCCGGCGGCGATGCCGAGCTGGATCGCACCGACGATGCTCGATGAGGTCTTGAGCTCCGGCGTGAGAAGGATGCCGCCAACCGCCCAGATCGAGATGAAGAAGAAAGCGGTGCCGGCGCGAAAAATCGTCTCGATGTTGTCGCGCACGTAAGCGGTGACGCGATCAAGCGCGCGGAGCATGGCGGCGCCAATGTCCGTGCCTTCCGCCAGCGCGCCGGACATCAATGCCAGCACCGACAAACCGAACAGCGCTTCGAAATCGGGACACAAGACGTTTTCGAGTCCGCGCGGCTGGCCTGCGACATCGTAAGCACAGAACCATTTGACGTGAGCACTGGCCGCGCCGGCCCATGCTGCATTAACCAAAAAGCCAAGCGGGATCGCTGCCAGATACGGCAGCCGCCTCGGCATTGCAGTCATTTCAATTCCCCAAACGCAACTTCACAAGCCAGTTCCACAACCGTAGCCAGCCAACTGGCGTTACTAATCTTTTACCACAAATCTTAGCGTTTTGGTGACGTGTTCCTGATGAAATTAAGTCTTGGTTAACCTTTGAGGCAAGCAGAATCGTTAACCAACATTTCGAAGGCCGATCCTAGGCGCTTGGTAAGCATTGAACGGTATGACTCGCAGGTCGTCACGCACGAGAGCGCGGCAAAGTTCCCGCGAAAAGTTCCATGACCGCTGCGATGAGCCTGCTGAGCGTGATCACCGGCGCCGCCGTGGCGCGGTTGTCGGAACGCCTGCCACCGCGCACCGAGCTGCTGGAGACAGTGGCGGGCGTGCTGCTGATTGGCGGCTTCGCCGCGATCGGCTGCGCATTGCCTTCAATGCTGTAGCAGAAGCGACGTCAGGTCAGCGCGGCAGGACCGGCACCGGATAAGGCTCGGTCGCGCTGTCGAGCGTATGCAAGAAGGCGAGCAGATCCGCCTTCTCCTCCTTGCTCAAATACAGCGGGCGAATCTCTTCCGCACGACTCGGCCGTGCAATGCCGCCGCGATCATAGAGATCGATGACTTTTTCCAGTGTCTCGACCGAGCCGTCGTGCATGTAGGGAGCGCGCCGCGCCACGTCGCGCAGGGTCGGCGTCTTGAAGGCATATTGCAGCTTGATCGAGGTCGGAAACAGCTTGCCGCGACCGGTATCATCACCGGTCGCGGTGCCGATGTCGTGGAACGAGGAGTCGGTAAAGGCCCAGCCGCTGTGGCAGGCCGCGCAGTTCGCCTTGCCGTTGAACAGGTCGAAGCCACGCTGCGCCGCGTCGCTGATGGCGTTCTTGTCACCGCCGATCCAGCGGTCGAATGGCGCTTCCGTCGAGACGATCGAACGCTCAAAGGTCGCCAGCGCGAGCTCCACCTTGTGCCGCGTAATGCCCTCTTCGCCGAACGCCGCGCCGAACGCATCGACATAACCGGGGATCGCCGAGAGCCGCTCGATCAACTCGTTCTCCGGCAGGTTCATATTCGTCGTGCCGGTAATCGGTCCCATCGCAACCGATTCGAGATCGCGAAAATGACCATCCCAACCGAGCTTTGGCACCCAGGCGACATTCAGCAAAGTCGGACTGCGCAGCGGTAACGGCTTCTGCCCTTCGCCGATCGCGCGCGGCAAGCCGTCACTCCAGGACAGGCTTGGGTTATGACAGGTCGCACAGGAACGCACGTTCGATCCGGACAGGATCGGGTCGAAGAACATCGTGCGGCCGAGCTTCAGCTTGGCATCGGAATAGGGATTGTTTTCCGGAAAGGGAATCTCCGCCGGACGGTGGTAATTCTTCATCCACTCGGTCCGGCCCGAAGGCTCGGTCGCAGAGATCGCGCCGCCAAGACATAGCAGCATCACGGCGCTAAACAGGCCGGCGGCTATCCATGCGTCTGGCTGCCGAACGGAAAACGGCATGGCAGCAGAATTGACGCAGACGGTTGACGATCAGTTAAATCGAGCCGGCGCAAGCCCGGATTCGGTCATTAAGCCTTGATTAAGGACGTTGTAGGTCCGCCGCAGGAATTGCCAGCGCAATCGACGCCACCGCATCGATGGCGTTCTCAACGTCGGCAACATGCCGCACGCCCGCGACCTGCGCCGCGCCGCATAGTCCGATCACCGGACGCCCGAATTGCAGGCCGAGCGCGACCTCCGACAGCGTGCCGTAGCTGTCTCCGACGGCAACGACACAGAAGCCGGCCCGCGCCACCAGCACATTGCGCGCTTCGCCGATCCCCGTGGCAATCGGGACGGTGACATATGGATTGGCCGAGCCCGCATCGACCTCAGGCAGCAAGCCGACGCTGAGGCCGCCGGCCGACGCCGCCCCGCGGCAGACCGCTTCCATGATGCCTTGCCGCCCGCCGCAGACGATCGTGAAGCCGATGCCACCGAGCGCCACGCCTAATGCTTCGGCGGCCGTCAACTGCTCACGGCTTGCCTCGCGCGGACCGATTACGGCAACGGGCTGCTTCACCGGATGTCCGGACCGGCGCTGCAGCCACGCCGCGGCATCGCGCAGCGAGACCGCGCGCCCGGAAGGCTGTTGCGGTGCTGCAGTCCATGCGCGCGCCATAGCGTCGAAGCGTCGCCCGCCCGCCCGGTCGAACAGCGCATTGGAAGATTCATCAAGCGTGAGCATCTTGCCCCTCGTGCCGCGCCGCAACCACTTCGCCGACCGCGATGACGCATGAACACATCGCCGTCAGCACCATCGACAACGCGGCCGCCGCGGGGAAGTCAGAGCCGGTCTCCGAGATCATGCTGTAGAGCTGAAGGGGCAGGATGTTGACCTGGGTGCCGACCAGCGCCAGCGCGGTGCCGTAAGCGCCGATCGAAACCGCCGCCACCAGGCACAGCGCCGTCAGTGCCGTCGGCATGATTTGCGGAATCAGGATGTCGCGGATCGCCTGGCGCCGTGTCGCGCCGAGCGACTCGGCGGCATTGAACTGCGCGGCATCGAAATTCACCAACACCGGCAGCAGCAGCATGATCACGCGGGGAATGAGATAATACGAGGCCGCAAAGGCGAGGCCCTGCGGCGAATAAAGCAGCCTGGAGAACGACACCGGGTTGACGCCGAGCATCGCCAAGACCTGGGTGATGAAACCGGCCCGCCCGTAGGACAGGATGAAGCCATAGGCGACGATCAGCCCGGAGAATGTCAGCGGCAGGGCGATGAAGAACAGAAGAATGGTGCGCGTCGTGTCGCCGAGCCGCGACAGGTGCAGCGCGACCAGGAAGCCGACGATCAGCGAGAACACCGACGCCGTCGATGCGAGGACCAGCGTCCCGCGCAACCCGCCCCAGAACAGATCATGACGGAAGACACGCACGAATGCGCTGCCGCCGCCGGTGAAGCCGTCCATCGACACGACCACCAGCGGGATCAGGAAGAAGAAAACCAGCAAGGCGACGCCGGGGGCCGCCAGAATGAAGAACAGTCCCCGGCGCATGGATCGTGTCCTAGTGCTTGATCGCCGCCTTGGCCCAGGCGGCGTCGATCTCCGCCTTCTTGGCGGCGGCCTTCTTGACGTCGAGCGGCTTCACCTGCGGCGCCGGGGGCAGCTTGTCGGCCACGTTGTCCGGCAGCTTCACGCCCGGGACCGAGGGACGCACGAAGCCCTGCGCGAAGATGCCCTGCCCCATGTCGGTCATGATGAAGTTGAGCCACAGCTTGCCGGCATTGGGGTTCGGCCCATTCTTGACCAGGCTGATGCCGTAAGGCGCGGCGGCCGAGGCCTCCTTGGGGATCACCACGGCGACATCGTCGCCGAGCCCGTCGATATATTTGGCCTTCAGGCCGTCGTTCTCATACGAGATCCAGATCGGAATCTCGCCTTTCACAAATTGCGCATAGGGCGTCGTGCCGACCACGCGCAGCACCGAGCCCGCGGCATGAAGCTTGCCGAGGTAATCGATGCCGGGCTGGACGTCATCCATGCTGCCGCCGTTGCCGAACGCCGCGGCGAATACCATGACCTGGCCGACGCCGGTCGAGCGCGGATCGAGATAGACGATCGTGGTCTTGTATTCCGGCTTCAGCAGATCGGCCCATGACTGCGGGACGTTCTTCACCAGCTTCTTGTTCACGACGAAGGCAATGGTGAGCGAGTGGATGGTGAACCACTTGCCGTCCGGATCACGGAACACCTCCGGCAGCTTGTCGAAGTTCACCGGCTTGAACGGCGCCACCACGTCCTTGGCGACGGCGTCGACGCCCGAGGCGGCGAAGTAATAGGCGGTGTCGGCCTGCGGACGGTTTCGCGCCTTGTCGAGCGCGATCACCGTCGCCGCCGAGCCGATATCATTGTAGGCCATCTCGACCGCGGGATAGCGCTTCTTGAACGCGGCGAACTGCGCGGCCCAGTTCGCCCAGGTCGGGCCAGTGTCGAAGGAAACCACCATGCCTTCCTTGCTGGCCGCCTGGTACAGCGTCTTTTCGCCGGAATAAAGCTCTGGCGAGTCGTTTACGGTCTGGCCGCAGGCCATCGCCGGCAGCAGCACAAGCACCGCGGCCGCGATTGATCTCCCGAGTATCCTCATAGCGTCCTCCTGCTCTCGATGTTTAAAACCCCACCCGGCAGCAGTTGAATCAATGCGGGCGGAATGTGAATCATTGAAATCTCACCCATGTCGCCGGTCTCGCCCAACACCGTTGTTGCGCCCGATTTGAAATCGAAGCGGCGGAAGCTGCCAAAGAAGCGGTCACGCGTCACCGTGCCGGCAAAGCTGTTGACGCCGTCGGGTGCGCGGCCAAGGCGCACGCCTTCCGGCCGGACCAGGACCGTGACGGCGTCTCCCGGCGCGTAACCATGCGCCGCCGTCGTCATGGGGCCAAGTGACGTTTCGACGCTGGTCGGCCCGGTGACATGGCCATTCAACAGATTGGCCCGGCCGACGAAGTCGGCGACCTCGCGGTTGGCGGGGTGAGCGTAAATATCGCGAGGCCGATCGACCTGGATGATGCGGCCGTTCCGCATCACCGCGACGCGGTCGGCCATCGACAGCGCCTCTTCCTGGTCGTGGGTGATGTGCAGGGTGGCAATGTGGTGCATGCGCTGAAGCCGCTGGATCTCGTCGCGCATTTCGAGCCGCAGCCCTGCGTCGAGTGCCGATAGCGGCTCATCGAGCAGCAGGGCCTGAGGGTCGAACACCAGCGCGCGGGCCAGCGCGACGCGCTGCTGCTGCCCCCCGGAGAGCTGGCCCGGCACCTTGTCCGCCTGGGTGCCGAGGCCGACGCGCCGAAGGATCTCGAGCGCTGCGGCGTGACGAGTGGCGCGGTCTTGTCCCCGCAATTTCAGCGGATAGGCGACATTTTCCCAAGCCGTCATGTGCGGAAACAGCGCGTAGGTCTGAAACACGATGCCGATATTGCGCAGCCTCGGCGGAATGTCGGTGGCGTCCTTGCCGCCAATCATGACGCGGCCGTGTGACGGCTGGACGAAGCCGGCGATGATTTTCAACAGCGTCGATTTGCCGGAGCCGCTGGCGCCGATCACGGCGAGAAGCTCCCCCGGCCGGATTTCGAGATCGATGTCGTGAACGCCGACGTCCGTGCCGGGATAGGTGTAGCTGACGCGCTCGAGCGCGATTGCGCTTTCCGCCGCGCTCATCCCGCCACCCCATGCACGCCTTGCGTGCCGCGCGCGGTCGTCGCGCCAGCCGCGGAGGCGACCAGCGCCAGCACCAGCAGCACGACGGTCGCCGCGCAGGCAAAACCCGTCGCGCCGTAGAATGCCTGCAGCAGCACGACCGGATAGGGCCGGGTCAGGAAGCCAGCCACGAGGTTCGACAGCTGGAATTCCCCAATCGACAGCGCAGCGACGGTAATGAGACCGGACGCCAGGCTATAGCGCAGCGCCGGGAGGACGATGTCGAAGAACCGTCGGGCAAATCCCGCGCCGAGCGATTCCGCGGCGATTTCCTGGTCCGCCAGGCGCAGGTGTCGCATGTCGGCGATCAAGGTGTGCAGAAGATAGGGCAAGGTCAGCACCAGGTGGCCGCCGACCAGCACCCACAGGCTGCCGAGAAACGGCAGTTCGTCCGATGAGAACACCAGGATGAAGCCGAACGCCAGCACGAGCGGCGGCACCGCGATCGGCAGCAGGTAGACGATGCGGGCGGCGGCGCGCACTTTCTGCGACGCCGCGCGATAGATCGCATAGGCGAGCGGCAGGCCGACGACGGTGCCGATCACGCAGGTCAGCACGCAGACTTCAAGGCTGATCCAGAAGGCGCGGCGGAAGCTGCCGTCGAACGCCACCTGCTGGTACCATTCGAGCGTGAAGCCCTTGGGCAATAACGTATTGAACCAGGTCTGTCCGAACGAACCGACGAACAGCAGCACGATCGGCGTGAACAGATAGGCCAGATAGAGGATCGTCGCGACCGGCATTGCCCCACCTTGCGAACGGGATGCTAGCCAAGCATGCGTCTCAATGAAATGGCCTGGCGCGCGGGGCTGTATTGCCGCGCCGGCGGCGAAGCCCGCTAAAGCGGCAGTTTTATTTGATTATCTGAAATGGAGCACACCAGCGATGGCGCCCCGGAGCGGAATCGAATTTCCTCTATCCAGTTAAAATCGTGTGAGTTTTCGACTGTCGGTTGCCCAGTGTAAGCGTTTGTGGACCGGCGTTAAGTGTGGCTGGCGGACTCGCTATTCGGAATCGTGAGGCGGTTTCGTCGTAGCGGCGCCGATGCGCAATGCCGCGCTGAGAAAGAGAGCAGCGCCGGGGGTATTGTACCCGCGCCTCGACAGCAGATAGGACATGCGGGAGCCTTGGCGAGAGCATCCATCCGGCACGCACGCGACGTCACGCAGGCTCGGATCTGAGGCCAAGATCGGCCGGTTCAGCCAGCGCATGCCTATCCGGCTTGCACAACGTGCTGGGCTGCGCCTCGAAGGATAAGCTGCAGAAGATTCTGCGCAGAGAGGTGTCGGAACGCAATTACGCTCAATAAGGGTTTTACGCCCAGACATCGTAGATCTCTATTTCTGTGACGTGAGATGCTCGGTCATTTCTGCCTCGACCAGCAGCAGGTATCGGCGCAAATTGCGGACGCACGCAATCAAGTTCCCATCGGACCCCTCAGGGATTTCTGCGACGCGTGAGGCGCGCCCTTGCACACCGAATTTCTGCTCTACGTTCCTCCCTGCGTAAGCAAGACGAAAGATGAAGCCACTTACCGCGTTCGAGGCAAAGAGTTTACTACCCACGCCTGCGAAATG
>CAZNTY010000172.1:0-3385 GCA_964576085.1 uncultured Undibacter sp.
AGCAGCCCCGGCACGATCTCGGCATTTGCTGCCGATTGAAACAGCACAAGTTTCACGTCGCCCCTCCCTCAATGTGCCCGGGAATACAGCACATCGCCCGGAGCGCGGCCAGCAGCCGCAGCCGCAGCCGGCATACCTGGATTGCTTTCCTGAGTTGAAAAATTGCCTCCCAACAGCGCCTGCGATACTCTCGCGGCCAGATGAGGCGCGAAGCCTCAAGCCTAGGGTAAGGGAACAACAATGGCCGTCATCAAAGTCACCGACATTGCGTATGTGCGCCTGCGCTCGCCTGACCTCGACCTCGAAGCGGAGTTTCTCGACAACTTCGGTCTGGCGCCGAGCCACAAGAGCGCCAAGGCGCTCTACTATCGCGGCACCGATCCCGTGCACCACGTCCACATCACCGAGAAGGGCGACCCGAAGGTGCTCGGCATCGGCTATCACGCCGCCAGCGAAGACGATCTCAAGACGCTGTCCAAGGCGCCGGGCGCGACCGGCATCGAGAACCTGGATGAGCCGGGCGGTGGCAAGCGCGTCCGCCTAACCGAGCCGAACGGCTACCAAATCGAAGTGGTATGGGGCATGGACAAGGTGCAGCCGATCGAGGCGCCGCGCCAGTTGCTCAACTCCGGCTACGCGCCAGTCGCGCGCGCCGGCGACCTGATGCGGCTGCCGAAGGGGCCGTCGCGGGTGAAGCGCGTCGCGCACGCCGTGCTCGGCACGCCGAAGGTGAAGGAGACGGTGAACTGGTTCCGTCACCATCTCGGCTTCATCTGCTCGGATGATGTCTATGCGGGCCAGAAGGACAACCTGATCGGGTCGTTCAACCGCATCGATGGCGGCGACACGTTCGTCGACCATCACGTCTTCTTCGCGATCAACCACTCGACCGCGGGCCTCAACCACGTCTCGTTCGAGGTGCAGGACCTCGACGACGTGTTCATGGGCCATCAGCACATGCGCGACACCGGCAAGTACGAGCACATGTGGGGTATCGGCCGCCATCTGCTCGGCAGCCAGGTCTACGACTACTGGGCCGACCCGTGGCGGCGCGTGCACGAGCACTGGGCCGACTCGGACCGCCTGAACGTCAAGAACGGCTCGAACCTGCTGTCAGCGGAGGAAGCGCTGGTTTCGCAGTGGGGCGATCCGCCGCCGGAGAAGTTTATCCACCACGTCAGCGCGTGACGCGCACACGTCCGTAATAAGAGAGAAACCCCGGCATCGCTGCCGGGGTTTCTTTTTCCGGACTTACCAGCTGTCCGGATCGCCGTACGGACGATCCGCATACGGTTCGTTGTAGCCGCCGGAGCCGTATTGGGCGCGCGCCTCGAACGGGATGTTGATCGCGTGACCCTGCGCATCGCGCGGCCCGTAGTAGTAGGAGCCGCTGCGGTCGGCAGTCGCCGCACCGCTCGCGTAGGCATCGGTACCACGATGCACACGCGACGCCGCAAGACTCGGACCTGCGAGCGCCAGCAGAATGCCGGCGGAGGCAGTGAGGAGCTGAAGCTTTTTCATGGTCGTCACTCTCGTTTTGTTGCGTTCTGGGTTAACACCCCGCAAGACGTTCCATCCGCTCTTTTTATTCCCGGACGTTTCTTTGGAAGTTTCTCGGAAGACTTTTTGTGCCGGACGATTTCTGGAAATCGCTTGTCATCCTGCCGCACATCTATTCGCTTCTCGCGGCGCGGCAACTCACATCGTCTTCAAAGCAATGTGAAAGCGTGTCCGGAATGAACCGGACATCGCGACAATATTGCTCTCAGTTGAAAGATATTGCGCTGTTGTTACGGCAAGGTCGGATCGAGAATGATCTTGCCGAGTCCCCCGCGGCTCTCAACCCACTCATGCGCCTGCACCGCTTGCGACAGCGGCATAATGCGATCGATCAGCGCCTTGAATTTGCCTTCGGCAGCAGCCTTCAGACTGAGATCGACATCCTCTGGCGTCTCGCCGGTCGCGCCCATGATGGTGAGATGGTTTTGATACAAACGATTCACGTCGAGCGGTACGCTGGTGCCGCCGTGACCGCCGGCGGTAACAAGCCGGCCGCGCCGCGCCAGCGAAGCGAACGCCTTGGGGAAGGTCGTCGGATCGCCGATGTTCTCGAACACCACGTTGACGCCTTTGCCCTCGGTGATGCGCATCGCCTCGATCGTTAAATCCTGCGCGCGATAATTAATGCCCGCGTCGGCGCCGAGATCGAGTCCGGTCTTGACGCGATCGTCGCCGCCGGCGGCCGCGATCACCTTCGCGCCCAGGTATTTCGCGACCTGCACGCCGGCGCTGCCGAGTCCGCCGGCCGCACCCATCACCAGCACCCACTCGCCGGCCTGCAGCTTGGCCTTGTCGCGCAGCAGCGTGAACGCGGTCGGCGCATGGCGCGACACCACGGTCGCGGTGGCGAAGTCGAGATTGGCCGGCACGATGGCGGTGCGATCCGCCAGCGCGCGGACGTATTCGGCATAGCCGCCCCAGGCGTGAATACCGAGATTGCGGATGGAGTCCGCGCCGCTGTCGTTGGCGGTGCGAAGCTGCACGGTGACGCGGTCACCGACCTTGCGCGCGGTGACGCCGGGTCCGACTTTCGTCACCACCCCCGACGGGTCGACGCCGGGTGTCAACGGCAGGCTCACCCGCCGCGCGTATTTGCCGGCGCGCACCACGGTGTCGAGCGTACGATTCACCGAGACGGCATGGACCTTGATCAGCACCTCGCCCGGGCCCGGCTCCGGCGTCGGCACCTCTTCGAGCTTCATCACGCCCGGCGGCCCGAACTCGCGAATGACGATAGCCTTCAACCCTACCTCCCCGAAAAATGTCGGCCGCGATCAAGCAGCAGCGTGTCGCAGCGGTCAAGCGTAGGCAGGCGTCCCGAAAGCGGCGATAATCGCAAAAGGGAGGACTGCCATGCTCAAGAAACGCGATCGGGTCGCCCGCCCGGCCTTCCGGGCCGTCGCCTCAGGCATTGCCGCACTGGTATGGGCCGCGTATCCGGCGGCCGCGCAGGACTTCTATGCCGGCAAGCAGATCACCTTCGTGGTCGGCGCCGGCGTCGGCGGCGGCTACGATCTGCAGGCGCGGGTGACCGCGCGCCATCTCGGCAGGCACATCCCCGGCCATCCGGCGATCGTGGTGCAGAACATGCCGTCGCGGATCGCCGCGGCGAACCACATGTTCGCCACCGCGCCGCAGGACGGCACCACCATTGCGCTGCTCCAGCGTGGCATTCTGCTGTCGAAGCTGATCTATCCGACCGGCGTGCGTTACGACATCGAGAAATTCCACTGGCTCGGCAGCCTGAACAGCGAAACCGCGGTGACGCTCGCCTGGCACACCGCCCCGCACAAGACCACGAAGGACCTGTTCGACAAGGAGCTGA
>CAZNTY010000173.1:0-1818 GCA_964576085.1 uncultured Undibacter sp.
GCCCGAATTGACCTCGGCGAAGATCATCATCTCCGGCGGTCGCGCCATGCAGAGCCGCGAAAACTTCACCAAATATATCGAGCCGGTCGCCGACAAGCTCGGCGCCGCGGTCGGGGCATCGCGCGCCGCGGTCGATGCCGGCTATGCGCCGAACGACTGGCAGGTCGGGCAGACCGGCAAGGTGGTGGCGCCCGAACTTTACATCGCGGTCGGGATTTCCGGTGCAATTCAGCATCTCGCCGGAATGAAAGACTCCAAGGTGATTGTCGCGATCAACAAGGACGAGGAGGCGCCGATCTTCCAGGTCGCCGACTATGGCCTGGTCGCCGATCTCTACCAGGCGCTGCCGGAACTTGCGGCGGAGCTTGGAAAAGTGGGCCGTTGACCACAGGAAAGAGGCCCGCGTTTTGCGCTGCAGCGCAGAACGGCGTAAAACCCTCGCGCGGTGAATAAAGGAACAATGGCGAGCAAAAGTCAGACCATCGGCGTGATCGGCGCGGGCCAAATGGGCAATGGCATTGCCCATGTCTGCGCGCTTGCCGGTTTCTCGGTATTGCTCAACGACGTATCGGCCGAGCGCATCAAGGCCGGCATGGCGACGATCAACGGCAATATGGCGCGCCAGATCGCCAAGAAGACGATCACTGAAGACGACCGCAAGAACGCACTGGCGCGCATCAAGCCGGCGGAAAGCTACGATGCATTGTCGAACTGCGACCTGGTGATCGAAACCGCCACCGAGAAGGAAGACATCAAGCGCAAGATCTATGCCGATGTCTGCACGACGCTGAAGCCGGATGCGATCCTCGCCAGCAACACGTCGTCAATTTCGATCACGCGGCTTGCCGCCTCGACAGACCGGCCGGAGCGGTTCATCGGCATCCATTTCATGAACCCGGTTCCGCTGATGGAGCTGGTCGAGCTGATCCGCGGCATCGCGACCGATGACGCCACGTTCGAGGCGAGCAAGGAGTTCATCGGCAAGCTCGGCAAAATCATCGCCGTATCGGAGGATTTCCCGGCCTTCATCGTCAACCGCGTGCTGCTGCCGATGATCAACGAGGCGATCTACACGCTCTATGAAGGCGTCGGGAACGTCGAGGCGATCGACACCGCGATGCGGCTCGGCGCCCATCATCCGATGGGCCCGCTCGAGCTTGCCGACTTCATCGGTCTCGACACCTGCCTGTCGGTCATGCAGGTGCTGCACGAGGGGCTCGCCGACTCGAAATATCGGCCGTGTCCGCTGCTCGTGAAATACGTCGAGGCGGGCTGGCTCGGCCGCAAGACCAAGCGCGGCTTCTACGACTACCGCGGCGAGAAGCCGGTACCGACCCGGTAACGCACGAGCCACGTCCCTAACAATTGATTAACGACCCCGCCTTATCCTGGCGGCATGTCGGCGATTCAAACCCACCATTTCAACTGGCTGCCGCGCAAGTCGGCCTGGCGGGAGATGCAGGATCGTCGCCAGCAACGCGCCAAGTTCATCCAGAGCGATCTCGACAATATGGACGCGGTCAACACGTCGATGTCGAGCGCGCTGCAGAACAACATCACAGGCGCCGCAACCAACGCGGCCCAGGCTGCGCTCACGCGCGTGCAGGCGAAGGCAAAGACGACGTCGGATACCATAACGAGGCAGATCGACGCCGCGCAGAGCGTGCTCAATCAGGCCCAGGCCGGGTCAACGTCAGTCGTCTCGACGACCTCAACCACCGATTCATCGGTGCTCGACACCGTTGCCTGATCTTCAGGATTTTCCGCGCGCCGCGTTGATGAGGCTGAGAGCGTCTTCGCTCGCCCATTCGGCCGGGC
>CAZNTY010000174.1:0-6496 GCA_964576085.1 uncultured Undibacter sp.
CACTCCGCCGCTGCAACGTTCTGCTCCAACTGCTCGGGCCGGGTCGCGCCCGCAATCACGCTGGACACAACCGGCTTCGCGAGCAGCCAGCCGAACGCCAATTCGAGCAGCGAGTGGCCGCGGGCGCCGGCGAAGCGTTCAAGGCGCTCGATCAGCGGCCAGTTGACACTCGTGATGAACCGCTGCTCAGGCGCGCGCGGCGCGGCAAGGCGCGACCCTTCGGGGATGGCGTCGGGTCGGTATTTGCCGGTCAGAAGACCGCTGGCGAGCGGGTAATACGGCAGAAAGCCGGCGCCGCAGGCCTCGACCGCCGGCAGCGTCTGGCTCTCCACGCCGCGCGCCAGCAGGCTGTATTCACTCTGGAACGAAGCGAAGGCCGTCAGCCCGTGGCGCAAAGCCGTCTCGTGCGCCTCCCTGATCTGTGCGCCATTGAAATTCGAGGCGCCAATGTAGCGGACCTTGCCCTGGCGCACGAGGTCGTCGAGCGCACGCAGCGTCTCCTCGATCGGGGTCTCGGGTTTCGGCCAATGCAATTGATAGAGGTCGATCCAATCTGTGCGCAGCCGCCGCAGGCTGGCCTCGGCCGCCGCCATGACGTAGGCGCGCGATGCGCCCTTGAGCTTTCCCTCGTCGTCCATCGGCTGGCCGAATTTGGTCGCCAACACGACTTCCTTGCGCCGGGGGCCCAAAATCTTGCCGAGATACTCCTCGGAGCCGCCGCGCTGGCCATAGACGTCGGCGGTATCGAACAGCGTGATGCCGAGGTCGAGCGCCTTAGAGACGAGCACTCGCGCCTGCTCGAGGTCGTTGCGGTGGACGAAGTTATTGCAGCCGAGACCGACTTCCGACACGACCAGACCGGAACGGCCAACCTTGCGATACTTCATGTGACTTCCCCGCCTTACCAACTATAGCGCAGCGTGTCGGGCCCGGTATCTCGACAATTACGGAGAGCGGCCGGATAATCAGCAGCCTTGCCCATTACAGTGAAATCCCCGTGAACAAATTTGTCCTCGCGCCGACGACGTTACCGGAGGTGTCCCCGCTCGACTATGTCGAGGCCGCGATTCATGCCGGCTATGACGCGGTCGGCCTGCGCCTGCACAAGTCACCCGGACTGCCGTTTCATCCGGTGGTCGGCAACGCCGCGCTGGTCGCCGAGATGAAGGCGATGCTGAAGGATTCCGGCCTGCCGGTCTTCGACATCTTCAGTTGCTATCTCGAACCTGATACCAAGATGTCCGACTTCACCGCCTCGCTTGCGCTCGGCGCCGAGCTCGGCGGCCGATACATCATGGTCATGGGTAATGATCCGGAATTTTCGCGGATGCGCGACAATTTCGGCCTTTTCTGCGACCATGCCGCGCAGTTCAATCTCGCACCAACCATCGAGTTCGTACCGACCCGTCCGCTTTGCACGATGGCGATGACGGTGGGAATGATCCGGGAAACCGGTGACCGCGGCACGGTCTGTCTGGATCCGATGCACTTCATGCGCACCGGCGGCACCGGCGCTGAAATCAGATCTTACGGCGCCAAGTATTTTCCCTATACCCAGCTCAACGACGGCGTGCTGTTCCCGGGCGAGCCGAACCCGGCCGATTTCGGCAAGATGCGTCAGGGCCAACGCAAGATGCTCGGCGAAGGCGATGTGCCGCTTTACGATTATCTCGATGCCTTGCCTGCCGATCTGCCTTTGAGCATCGAGATTCCGGTTGAGCTCGGCGCCGGCCTGCGCGACGTCAAGGCGAAGCCCTATTCCCCGCGCGAATGGGCCGCCGTTGCGCTGAAATGCTCACGCGACTTCATGGAAGGCTACTACGCCAGCCGCGCGGCCCGTACATGAGGAAATACTACATCGCCCCCGGCATGATCGCCGATGCCAAGCCGCTTGATTATGTAAAGGCCGCACGCGACGCGGGCTATGACGGTGTCGGCCTGCGCCTGCAGAAATCGCCACAACTTCCGATCGATCCGATCGTCGGCGACGCGCCGTTGATCCGTGACATCAAGAACGTGCTCGCAGACGCCGGCATGGACGTGCTTGACATCCTCGCCTTCTATGTCCAGCCGCCGCACCGTATCGAAGACTTCGAGCCGGCTCTTGCAACCGCGACCGAATTTGGCGCGCGTTATCTGCTGACGCAGAGCGACGATGCCGACTGGAACCGGATGTGCGAAAATATGGGGCGGTTTTGCGATCTCGCCGCGCGCTATAACCTGATGCCAATCATTGAATTTGTGCCGAACCGTGCGCTGCTGACGAGCCTGCCAAGCGCGTTGAAGCTCGCCCGCGACATCGGCCGCCCTGAGTTGCCGATCCTGATCGATCCGCTGCATCTCGTCCGCTCCGGAGGACGGCCGGCCGATCTCAAGGCGGTCGGCCGCAAGCAGTTTCCGTATGCGCAGATGTCGGACGGCGTCTTGGCCCCGGGCGAACCCGATCCTGTGCTGGCCAGGAAGCTCGGCGTTGGCCAGCGCCGGATGCCGGGCGACGGAACCCTGCCGCTGCGCGAGATTTTTGATGCTTTGCCGTCGGATATCGCCGTCAGCATCGAAGTGATCATGGAGCGCGATCCGACGATTTCACCGACAGCCTGGGCGAAAGAGGGCCTCGACCGGACCAAGATGTTTTTCGGCGACCGTTAACGCCGCCGCACTATGGCTGAAGCAGCCGCATAATGATAAAATTCAACAGATAAACCGAGAGAGTCCGAATGTTTCCGCAGGCTCTGGGCTATGTCGGCTTTCGCGCCAAGGCACTCGACGACTGGCGTAGCTATGGCAGCAAAATGCTGGGCTTCCAGCTCGTCGACAAAGGCCGCTCCAGCCTCGCTTTCCGCATGGACGATCGCAAGCAGCGCGTGATCGTCGACCAAGACGGCGGCGAAGGCGTCAAGTTATTCGGCTGGGAGGTCGCCGATGCCGGTGCACTCGACGCCCTCGGTGCCCGGCTCGAGCAGGCCGGCATCTCGTTTGCGCGTGGCTCGCGCGCGCTCGCGGACGAGCGCCACGTGCAGGACTTGATCGTCCTCAACGATCCGCTGGGGACCCGCGTCGAAATCTTCCACGGTGGCGAGATCGCCAGTGATCCGTTCAAGCCAGGCCGCTGCATTTCAGGTTTCCGCACCGGTCCGCTCGGGCTCGGGCATATTGTGATGAACGTCGAGAAGATCGACGAGGTCGCGGACTTCTATGAGACCATTCTCGGCTTCGGGCTCAGCGACTATTACTCCAAGCCATTCCCCGCACGCTTCCTGCACGTCAATGCGCGCCATCATAGCCTCGCCTTCGTGCAGACCGGCAAGACCGCGATCCATCACATGATGGTCGAGCTCTATTCGTTCGACGACGTCGGTCAGGGTCTTGATCTCGCACTCGCCGAGGAAGGCCGGCTGGCGGTGACGCTCGGCCGCCACTGCGGCGACTACATGACGTCGTTCTACACCTGGACGCCGTCGGCCTTCATGGTCGAATACGGCTGGGGCGGCCAGTCGATCGACCCCAAGACCTGGGTGCCGAAGGAGCGCACCGAAGGCCCAAGCCTGTGGGGTCACGAGCGCTCCTGGCTGCCGGCGGAGAAACGGGCGGAGGCTCGTGCGATGCGGTTGCGCAACGCCGAGAACGGCCTGCGTCGCCCGGTCCAGGTCATCGCCGGCAACTACAGCGTGATGGACGGCGTCTGTCCGTGGTGGGACAGCGTCATGAAGGGCAAGCAGAGCGCCGGCTGACCAGGCACCGTGCTGGCCTCGTTCACTTCAGTCCGGCGGCCGCCCGCGCCTTGTCGAGGTGGCCATAGCTGCGCACCGGCGCACACATCAAAAAGCGGTAGCCTTCCTTGAGGATGCGCTCGCAATTCCCCGCCTCGACGTGCGGGTGGCCGACCACGACATTGTGCGCCTTGCAGGTGTCAACCACGCGCGCCATCCACTTGAGCACCTCGGGGTGCTCGTATTGCCGTGGATAGCCGAGCTCCTGGCTGAGATCGCCCTCCCCGATCAGGATAGCGCCGATGCCCGGCACTTTCTTGAGGATCTCCGGCAGGTTCTCGATGCCCTTGGTGTCCTCCATCATCAGGATCACGAAGAGCTCACCCTTCGGGTTGAGCGGCCACACGTCGGCACGCTCGTAATACTCCTGCTGCGTTACGCCCCAGTAGCGCACGGCCTGCGCCGGACCGTCGCCGCGGATGCCGGCTGGCTCGTAAAGCGGCGCGCTCTTGAGCCGCGGATAGCGGCAGGCGGCGACCGCGTTGTAGGCCTCCTCCACGGTGCTGATATGCGGCCATATGATGCCGTAGGCGCCGAGGTCGAAGGCCTGCTTGGCGTGCCACTGCGCCTTTTCCGCACCGTTCGGCGGAATGCGCACGAACGGCGTCACCGCCGGAGCGACCGAACCCGACTTTGCGATCTGCCCGCGGTTAAGCAGATATTGCAGTGAGTCGCGCAGCGCCCGGATGTCATAGGCATTGTGCTCCATCTCGAAGACGACGGCGTCGTATTTACTGGTCGCGAGCGCAACCGCGGACTCGACGTCGGCCGTCGAAAAACAGGTGAAAGCAGGACGTCCCTCCGAAAGCGCGCGGATGACGCCGTTGAGACGCGGTAGCTCGGCCATGATTCTTCCCCCTAATTGCTAATTCAGCCCGCGCTGCTTGAGCGCAGCGTTAAGCCGCCCGAATACCCTGCGGGCGTTTCCTTCGAAGATCTTGCTGCGGTCCTCCGCCCTCAGTGAGGAAAGCTGGTCGATATAGCGCTTAGTATCGTCGAAATAATTACCGGTGTCGGGATCGATGCCCTTCACTGCGCCGACCATCTCGGAGGCGAACAGAATGTTGTCGACCGGGATCACCTTGGTGAGCAATTCGATGCCCGGATAATGATAGACGCATGTGTCGAAGAACACGTTGTTCAGCAGGTGCTCGGCCAGCGGCGGCCGCTTCATGTCGAGCGCCAGCCCGCGGTATCGTCCCCAGTGATACGGCACCGCGCCGCCGCCGTGCGGGATGATGAATTTCAGCGTGGGGAAATCCTTGAACAGGTTGGCGGTGATGAACTGCATGAAGGCGGTGGTGTCGCCGTTGATGTAGTGCGCGCCGGTGGCGTGGAAGCACGGATTGCACGACGACGAGACGTGGATCATCGCGGGCACGTCGAGCTCGACCATCTTCTCGTAGATCGGATACCAGTAGCGGTCGGTCAGCGGCGGGTCCTTCCACCAGCCGCCGGACGGGTCGGGGTTGAGATTGCAGCCGATGAATCCGAGCTCGTTCACGCAGCGCTCGAGCTCGGCGATGCAGTTCGACGGCGGCACGCCGGGCACCTGCGGCAACTGACAGACGCCGACGAAATTCTGCGGATAGAGCGTGCAGACGCGATGGATCAGGTCGTTGCAGACGCGGGCCCACTGCGCGCCGGTGGCGGCATCGCCAAGGTGATGCGCCATGCCGGCGGCGCGCGGCGAGAAGATGGTCACGTCGGTGCCGCGCTCGCGCTGAAACTTCAATTGCGCGCCTTCGAGGCTGGCACGAATCTGATCATCGGTGATGCCGAGGTCGATCGAGGTCGGACGGCGCGGCGGGTCGGCCAGCCCGGCAAGTTGCTGATTGCGGAAGGCATCGAGCTGTTTTGGTGCCGTCGTGTAGTGTCCGTGGCAATCGATAATCATGAACGAACCTCGCTATGTCGTCTTTCGGAAAACGACGGCCTCATACCACGCCTTCATATGAGCCGCCGTCGAGATGGATGTTCTGCCCCGTCAGAAAGCCGGCATTGGCGCCGCACAGGAACGCGCAGGTGTCGCCGAATTCCTCCGGAAGGCCGAAGCGCCTGGCCGGAAGCGAATCCGCGATGCGTTTCCGCGCTTCCTCGAACGTGATGCCGTCTTCCTTCATCATCCGCTGCGCCATGAATTTCTGACGGTCGGTATCGATGCGCTCCGGCAACAGATTGTTGATGGTGACGTTATCGGCGGCGACGGCACGGGAAAGTGCTTTCGACATGCCGGTCAGACCGAGCCGGGCGGAGGTCGACAGGCCCATGTGAACAAAACGCGGCGAGGTCACCATCGCCGAGGTGATATTGACGATGCGGCCGAACTTGCGGGCGCGCATGCCGGGCAGCACCCGTTGGATCATGAAGATCGGCGCCAGCATGTTGGCGTCGATCGCCTTGAGCCAATCGGCGCGATCCCAGTCCTCGAACTGGCCGGGCGGCGGGCCGGCATTGTTGTTGACCAGGATGTCGGTCTCCGGCGACGCCGCAGTGAGCGCATTGCGGCCTTCTTCGGTCGTAATATCGGCCCGTACCGCCGTGACCTTGGCGCCGGTCGCCTTGTGGATCTCGTCCGCCGCGGCGGCCAGCCGCGTCTCGTCGAGACCGTTGATGACGACCTCACAACCTTCGCGGGCAAGCGCGGTCGCGCAAGCCTTGCCCAGTCCGCGCGAGGAGGCGCAGACGATCGCCTTGCGGCCCTTGATTCGCAAATCCATCGTTCC
>CAZNTY010000175.1:0-5919 GCA_964576085.1 uncultured Undibacter sp.
CGGACCGTCCGCACCGGCCGGCGCCGCCGATTGCGCAGCGGCAGGACGGCCCAGGGCCACCACCAGCGCCGCCGCGCCCAGGCACAGTTTCAGTCCGGCTGATTTCATCGTCCGCCTCCGCGCGCCGACCTTAGCGCAGCCCGCATCGGCAGGAAAGGCGGCGGCACGCCCGGCCCGTTCAGGCGAAATGATAGAGCCACAGCACCAGAAAGATCACCGCCACCGCAGCCGTGCTGATGATCAGAACCCAGCGCACGCCGAGACCAGTCTGCCCGGCCCGGGCTTCGGTGGTGGTTTCGACGATGCGGCCCTGCTCGCGTTGCGGCATTCGTGTCCCTCGTCCGTGGTCCGCGCCGTTGCCCGCGTCCTGTCGGTCTGCGGGCGCAGCGTTGCTGATGGCGTCGGGTCAAAGCCAACGCCCGCAAGCGGCGCGGGTTCCCGCCGCGTCCCCCGGTCGCAACTGTGGAGCATGGGCCCTGCATAGCGCGGCACCGTCACGCTGTCAAGACTTTTTTCCTAGGATTTTTTTACTGGCTGTGGAAAAGGCGGCGTCGCGCGCCGGCGCGGCCCGGTCCGGCCGCCGCCCGCCGCGGCGCCAGCGCCGCATAGGGCTCTTCCCCGCCGCAGCGGTCATAGGCCACGGCGCGGCGCTAGCTCAGCACCTTGCCGTGGTCGAAGAACACCGCGATGTAGACCGGCGGCGCCCCGGCAAGCCGCAGGCAGGTCACGGCGTCGCCGAGCTGCGGCCCGCTGGTCGCCCGCAGCGGCGCGAGCTCGGCGCCCTCGAGAAGCGTCGGCGGCTGCAGCTTCACCGCCTCGCGGATCGCGGCGGCGACGTCACCCGGCGTGGGCTGCGCCGCGGCGGTCTGCGCCGGCGCGCCACCGGCCGAGAGCGCTAGCATCGTCGCCAGCATGGCGGCCAGCAGGACCGGCACGCGGAATGGCGGCCCCGCCCCGTGCACGCGGTCACCGCGCCGGCGCACCGGAATGACAGGCGTTCGGCTCGAGGAAACCGCCGCATTTGCTGCAGGCGCCGAGCAGCGGCGCCAGCAGGCAGAGCATGATGACAAGACGCATCGACAGACCGCGCATGAGGCAAGTCTAACGCAACATCAGGCGGGCCGCGAGGCTATTCCGCCGCGATCGGCGTCGCCGGGGCAGAAAAGCAGCTGTCAGTGGCTCACGATCCGGATGTCGACATCCTTGTGGAGCACCTTGAACGCACTCTCGATCTGATCGGGCCGGGACGCGTGGTCGATTCGAAACAGGCGATCCACGGAATTCCGCTTCCATTTGAGTTGCCGCATCAACTCGGCGCGAGTCATGCCCTGCTGCCGCATGGTCCGATAAAGCTCGACCTTGAGCGCCGTCATCAACGGAAGTTTGGTCCAGAAGCCTTTATGCTTGGCGACGTGTTTCGCAACCTGGACCGCAGCCGCACCGTCCTGCCGCCTCGGCGGACGGTCAGATGACCGCTTCCACCCTTATGCTGCTCGAACGTGCAGCCCTGCTGCGCCAACCATTTCTTCAGCTCGGCTGCCCGCATCAATATAGGATGCTCTACATTTGTGTTGAAACAACACAAATGTAGAATCGAAGGCGCCCTACTCCGCCGCGATCGGCGTTGCCGGCGCCTGCGGCGCGGTCGCGGCGGGGGCGGTCTGGGCCGGCCCCTTCAGCGGACGCTCCTCCATCGCGATGATGAAGGCCATCGCGAAGGCGAGCACCAGCACCGCGGTCAGGAACACGAAGCGGAACGCATAAGCGAGCTCGGGCGCCGAGGCCGTGCGCGCCAGCATCTCGACCGACATGCCGACACCGCCGCCGAGCCCCCCGAGCACGATCGCGCCGAGCACCGCCACGATCAGCGCAGACATCAGCGCGCGGAAGAAATTGGCGGCGCCGGTCGCCACGCCGACGTGGGAATGCGCGACGGCGTTCTGCATGCACACGGTCGAGACCGGAAACACGCTGCCGAAGCTCGCGCCCGCGACGAACAGCAGCGCAAGCACCAGCGGCGTCGGCATCGAAGCCGGCCACACCGCAAGACCGCCCAGCGCCAGCATGCCGATCGCGAGCGCGATCAGCGGCATGCGCTTGTAATGCTTGACGTGCACCATCGCGCGGCCGGTCATGGTCGAGCACAGCACCGTCGCAAACATCAGCGGGATCAGCGCCAGGCCGGACTGGCTCGCCGAGAGATGCAGCACCACCTCGAAGTAGAGCGGCACGAAGATCGTCATGCCGACCAGCGTGCCCATGCAGCAGGCGCCGGCGAGCGTCGCGCAGCGCACCACCGGGTTCGCCAGCACGGTGAGCGGCAGGAACGGCTCGGCCGCCGTCAGCAGCCGCCAGGTGAACAGTCCCCAGAACACCGCCGAGCCGGCGAACAGCAGGCCGATCGGCGCCGAGATCCAGTCGTAGCGCCGGCCGCCCCACGACAGCGCAAGCAGGAGCGCGACCGCCGCCACCATCATCAGCACCGCGCCGACATAGTCGAGCTTGTGCTTGCGCGGGCGAAACGGCACGCGGCGCAGGATCGAGGACGTCATGCCGAGCGCGGCGAGGCCCAGCGGCAGGTTGATCCAGAAGATCAGCGACCAGTCGAGATGCTCGGTGAGGAAACCGCCGAGCACCGGGCCGCCGATCGAGGACAGCGCGAACACGCCGCTGATGTAGCCCTGATAGCGGCCGCGCTCGCGCGGCGACACGATGTCGGCGATCACGGTCTGCGCCAGCGCCATCAGCCCGCCGCCGCCGAGGCCCTGGAAGGCGCGCGCCAGCACCAACGTCGTCATGTTTTGCGCCAGCGCGCAGGCGAGCGAGCCGACGACGAAGATCGCGATCGCCGTCAGCATCATCGGCCGGCGGCCGTGAATGTCCGACAGCTTGCCGTACAGCGGCGTCACCGCCGTGCCGGTGAGCAGGTAGGCGGTGACGATCCAGGACAGCTGCTCGAGCTCGCCGAAATGCCGGCCGATGGTCGGCAGCGCGGTGGCCACGATCGTCTGATCCAGCGCGCCCAAAAACATCGCCAGCATGATGCCGACGACGATGGCGCGGATTTCCTGATGCGTGAGACGCGGCAGCTCGGGCTGCTTCGCGGCCGGCTTCGGGCTCGCGGTTTTGGCCGAGCGGACCTTCGATTCTTGCGACTTGAGCTTGGCGACGGGCGACATTGATAGGAACCGAAGGCGCCCTTTCAGCGCGGCAGAATCATGTTTTCGGCCCGCTAGATGGCCGGTCCGGCCGGACAAGGCAATGGCCGCGCCTGCAACCGAGCTATGAGCGGCCGCGCTTCACCCTGCATTCGCGGACCTTCGACGCGCCGGGCCAGGTCGCGCCGCGGGTCAATGGCGGTCGGTTCCGGCTGCGCGGTCCCGTGGCCTCTCGATGGTCTCACGCCGCGGCTGGCTCAGCCGGGCCGACGCCAGGCGCGCGGCCTGACGCAGCACGCCTGCCGCCTCGGTCAAAACGCGCGCGGCCGCCTCGCGTTCACGCCCCGCCAGCGCGAGCGCCTCCTGCACCGTGGCATTGGCGACCGCTTCGGTGATGGCGGTATCCGACAGGCGGCGGGCCTCCTCGCAATCCGCGATGACCCGCTCCGCGCCCAGCGGATCGAGCGCCTTCAATCCGGCCTGGTGCGGCGGCGCTGTCTCGTCGCGGGTGACGAACCTTCCGCCGGCGCCCTTCGCCCGGTCGAAGCCGGAGCGAGGGGCCAGCAACCGGCCGCGATTGGCGCTGCGCACGGCCTCGTCGCGCGCGATGCACACGTGACGCCGCGCCCAGCCGTGGCGGTCGACGTATTTGTAAAGCGTGCGCTCGGTGACGCCGACCAGCCGCGCGATCTCGCGCACCGGAACGATCGTGTTCTCGTAAATGTCGCGCACGCGATCGAGCAGCGTCGCCGGCTTCCCGGACGTTCTCCCGCCGTCGTCTCCGTCCGGTCCCTCCCCGGCTTGCGGAGGATGTTCAGAACCGGACTCCGTCGGCCTCACGGGTGTCGCCGCGACGCCCGACAAGGGATCATCGGCGCGCCCCGCCCGGACCAGCGCCTCGAGCTGGTCGAGCTTGGTCGGCACGGGCGGCAGAACACCGGACGGTTCCATCGGCTGAAGCGCCAAGTCTTTCGCCAGTTGCTCGCGCGCCGCCTTGCGCAGCGAGGCGCGGCGGTCGGGGCGGTCGGGGCGGTGGGGATGACGCGGGGGAGCGTTGCTCATCAGCCGGGCGCTCCCGTCGCGGGTCGGTCGGCCCGGCCCGCGCGCGAGGATGAGATGCGCCCGCATGAAACGCTCCGGCATGAGGAGGCGCGCACGTATGACACGGTGCGCGAACGTGAGACGCGCGGGCATAAGGTGCGCGGATATGAGGACATGAAGACGGCCATGCCCTGTGTGTGCCAGAGCAGCGTCACGTTGTCAAGGTATTTTTTCCTATAGCCAGCTACCCCTTGTCGCGCTTGCGCGCCGCCTTGGGCACCCGGCCCGGCCATTGGACGATGTAATTTTCCAGCGCCTCGTCCGGGATGCCGACCTCGGAGATCGTCTCGCGGCCGCGCACCGAGACGCCGGCCTCGTGCACCGTCTCGCGGCTGCCCGACTTGAGGTGGTGCCACCAGTAGAGGTCCTTGCCCTCCGCCACCAGGCGGTAGGCGCAGGTCGGCGGCAGCCAGGGGATGCGCGGCACCCCGCGCGGCGTGAGCTGCACGCAGTCCGGCACCCGGCGCTTCCGGTGCGCATAGTCGCCGCAGCGGCAGCTCTGCGGGTCGAACAGCCGGCAGCGCACGTTGGTGAACACCGTCTCGCCGGTGTCGATGTCCTCGAGCTTGTTGAGGCAGCAGCGGCCGCAGCCGTCGCACAGGCTTTCCCATTCGGCCCGCGTCATCTGCGAGAGCCGCTTCTTCCGCCAGAACGGAACCGCCTCGTCCATGCCGGGTCGTTTACCCCGCCGGGGGCGGGGGCGCGAGAGGGCGGCCGGTCCGCCCGTGAAAAATGCCCTGTCCGCCCCGTTTCGCCCTCAATTTCCGTTCACCCTGCCCCCATATTCACCATGCCGGGACGCCGGGCGGCGTGGCCGGCGCGGCCTGGATCGGCTAAAAAGGCCGATGAATCAACGCTCCCACGGCTGACCGCCGATCACGATGTCGAAGCTCGACCCGGACCGCAGAAGCAACAACTGGAAGCGGCGCCTGCGCGCGCTGATGCTCGGCTTCGACGCCTTCGTCGATTCCGGCCTGTTCCGCTCGGCCTCCGGCCTGCGCGAGAGCTACGAGCGCTTCTCCACCTTCATGGACCGCTTCCACGCCTCCGGCTGGCGGCGCTGGCTCAACGAGTTGCTGTCGGAGACGGCGACGCTCGGCACCGTCGGGCTGATCCTGATGCTGGCGCTGGCGCTGCCCGCGTTCCGCGAGACCTCCGACGACGACTGGCTCAAGAAGTCGGACCTCGCCGTCACCTTCCTCGACCGCTACGGCAACGAGGTCGGCACCCGCGGCATCCGCCACAACGACTCGATCCCGCTCGACCAGTTTCCCGACCACCTCATCAAGGCGGTGCTGGCGACCGAGGACCGGCGCTTCTACGACCATTTCGGCGTCGACGTGATGGGCACGTTCCGCGCGCTCGCCACCAATGCGCGCGCCGGCGGCGTGGTGCAGGGCGGCTCCACCATCACCCAGCAGCTCGCCAAGAACCTGTTCCTGTCGAACGAGCGCACCATCGAGCGCAAGATCAACGAGGCGTTCCTCGCGCTGTGGCTCGAGGCGCGGCTCACCAAGAACGAGATCCTCAAGCTTTACCTCGACCGCGCCTATATGGGCGGCGGCGCCTTCGGCGTGGACGCCGCGGCGCAGTACTACTTCAACAAGTCGGCGCGCGACGTCGATCTCGCCGAAGCCGCGATGCTCGCCGGGCTGTTCAA
>CAZNTY010000176.1:0-3448 GCA_964576085.1 uncultured Undibacter sp.
TCGGCGGCGACGAAGTCGATGAGCGCTTGCGGGCTGACGACGGCGCCGTCCTCATCGGCCACGATCATGTCGCCGGGAAAGATCGCGCAGCCGCCGCAGGCGATCGGCTCGTTCCAGCCGACGAAGGTGAGCTGGTTGACCGAGGCTGGCGCCGCCACGCCCGCGCACCAGACCGGGAGGCCGGTCTGCACCACGCCGTGCTTGTCGCGCATGACGCCATCGGTGATGAGCGCCGTGACGCCGCGCTTGACCATGCGCATGCACAGGATGTCGCCGAAGATGCCGGCCGAGGTGACGCCCATCGCGTCCGCGACCACCACGCAGCCTTCCGGCATGGCCTCGATCGCGCCGCGCGTCGAGATCGGCTTCGACCAGCTTTCCGGCGTCGCCAGGTCCTCGCGCACCGGCACGAAGCGCAGCGTGAAGGCCGGCCCGACCACCCGCTTGCCCGGCGCGCCGAACGGCATGGCGCCCGCCATCCAGCAGCGGCGGATGCCTTTCTTCAGCAGCAGCGTGGTAATCGTGCCGGTGGTGATGGCGCGCAGGGCCTCGACAGCAGTGGTCATCATCTGTCCTTTCAGGCGGGCGTCAGGCCGAGCCGCTCGTCGCGCCGGCGCAGGTAGGCAATGAAGGGGATCGAGAGCAGCACCATCCAGGCCTTGCCGATCACCTGGCCGAGCAGGAAATCGAGGGAGCCGAACGCGAGCCACAGGAATACGATCGAGTCGATAATGAGCCCGGCGCCGCTCGACAGGATGACGGCCATGACCAGCCTCCGCCGCGCCAGCGGCGTATAGACCGCGAAATCGGCCAATTCGGACATGAAAAAAGCCGTCGCGGACGCCACCACCAGCGAGGGCGGCGCGACCAGCGCGGAGATCGCCGACCCGACGATGATGGCGGCAAGCCCGAATTCGACGCCGAGGCGTCGCTGCACCAGATCGCGCAGAACGAGCGCGACGCCGATCATCACCACGCCGGACGGCGCCATCAGGCCCGGCGCGACGGGCACGAGACAGGGATCGTTCGGCGGACACACGGTGCCGACATGGCCGATCATCCAGTTGGCCACCGGAACGGTCAGGCAGAACAGCAGCAGGAAAATGCCGCCCTCGATCATCTTGCGTCGGTCGTGAGTCATGCCCGCGGTCAGTCCCATTTTGGCGCGTAGGCCCAGTTGACGATGCGACCACCGCGAGCAAGGCCGGCGATCTCCTTCATCTCGGCGGCGGTGAGCTCGAAATCGAATACCGAGATGTTCTCTTTCAGCCGCTCGACCTTGCTGGTGCGCGGAATCACGACGATGCCCTGCTGCACCAGCCAGCGCAGCGAAATTTGCGCCGGGCTTTTGCCATGCGCCCTGCCGATGCGGGCGAGAACCTCGTCGCGTTCGGCGCCGCCGCGGGCGATCGGACTATAGGCAACCACGGCCAGGCCGTGGCGCCTGCAGGCGGCAATCAGCTTGGCCTGGTCGAGGAACGGATGACATTCGAACTGGTTGCAGACCAGCGGCGCCTCCGACAACCGGACCGCCTCCTCGATCAGCGCAGTGTTGAAATTCGACACGCCGATATGCCGGGTCAGGCCGTCGCGCTTCGCCTTGTTGAGCGCGCCGATGGTCTCGGCGAGCGGAATGCTGGCATTCGGCCAGTGGATGAGCAAAAGGTCCGGCGGGAAGCCGAGCTTCCTGACGCTCTCCTGCGTCGAACGTTCGACATCCTTCGCGTGCAGGTTTTCCGGCGCAACCTTGGTCGTAACGAAAATCTCATCGCGCCTGCCGGACGCCCGCACACCCTCGCCGACCTCGCGCTCGTTATCGTACATCTGCGCGGTGTCGATGTGCCGATAGCCGGCGGCGATCGCCTGCTCGACCAGGTTCGCGCAGTCCTTGCCGCGCAATGTCCAGGTGCCGAACCCGACGATCGGAATGTCGGCCCCGCCGGCTGTGACAACAGGACTCATCAGGGCGTGTCCCACACCGGCGCATGCGACGGACTGACGACGCGCATATTGGTGGCGTTGAGCTTTCTCAATTCAGTCATCTCCGCATCCGACAGCACGAAATCAAAGACCTCGAAGTTCTCCTTCAGGTGTTCACGCCGGGTCGAGCGCGGGATCGGCACCAGGCCACGCTGGATCAAATAGCGCAACGAGACCTGCGCCGCGGTTTTGCCGTACACCTTGCCGATGCGCTCGATCACCTCGGCGCCGGGCACCTTGCCGCGGGCGATCGGGACATAGGCGACCACCGCCGTGCCGCGCGCCTTGCAGGCTTCGATCACTTTATCCTGGTTGATGAACGGGTGGACCTCGATCTGGTTGCAGACCAGCGGCTCGCTGGTCACCTTCCATGCCTCATCGAGCAGCGCCGTCGTGAAGTTGGACACGCCGACGTGCCTGGTCTTGCCGTCCCTTTTGGCCTTGCAGAGCGCGCCGATGGTGAGATGGAGCGGAACGACCTTGCTCGGCCAGTGGATCAGCAGCAGGTCGACATAAGGCAGCTTGAGGTTGGCGAGGCTTTGATCGACGATGCGGGCGAAATCCTCCGGCATCGCCTCATCCTGCCTGACCTTGGTGGTGATGAAGACGTCCTCTCGCTTCACGCCGGACGCCCGCAGCGCCTCACCGTTCTCCTTTTCGTTGCCGTAGTGCGCGGCGGTGTCGAGATGGCGGTAGCCGATGTCCAGCGCGGTCTTGATCGCCTGCACGCCCGCGTCACCGGTCAATAACATGGTGCCGAGCCCGATCTGCGGAATGCGGGCGCCGTGAGCTTCGACAAAAGGGACTTGATTCATCAGAACTCCTGCTCGCGAACATTGCCGTCAGGACGGCGCGACGGGGCGGGAAGAATGCCCGCCCGACGCCTGGCTGCCAACCGGAGCGACGATGAAGCGCGCCGAATAATTTTTCGCGTGCGCCCCAGAGAGTGCCCGAATACTTAAGGCATTATCGGATGTGGTTTGCATTAGAATAATTCCATACTGAAAAAAGGTCTTGCATCAACAATTTTTAGTGCTTGTGTGCATGAAAGTGGGAAGGAAAGAGAGTCATGTCGCGAGTTTTATTTTGCCTGGCATTTGTCTTGTGGCTTGGGATATTGCCCGCCGCCGCCCAAGAACTCACTATCACCATAAAGGACCACAAATTTGAGCCGGCGGAGCTCAAGGTGCCGGCCAAGAAACGCATCACGCTCACGGTGGTCAATTCCGACCCGACGCCGGAAGAATTCGAGAGCAAAAAGCTCAAGGTCGAAAAGGTCATCCCGGGCAAATCGAAGGCGGTCGTTCGTTTTGGGCCGCTTGAGGCCGGCCGCTATGACTTCATCGGCGAATTCCATGAGGATACCGCCAAGGGCGTCGTGATCGCGGAATAAGAATGCTCGGCGCGCTGATCATCGTTTTCCGCGAAGTCATCGAAGCGGGATTAATCGTCGGCATCGTGATGGCGG
>CAZNTY010000177.1:0-5626 GCA_964576085.1 uncultured Undibacter sp.
TGCCACGCCTTGCGGCCCGGCGGGTTCTGGTAGGTCGAGCCGCCGGTGCGGCTCTTGATCGGCTGCGTCGCCTCGCGCGCCTCGGTGATCTTGTCCATCTCGGCGGCGATCATCGCCGGATCGCCCGGCGCGCCCTGATACAGCGCCTGCGTGAAGATGACGTCCTCGCCGACGCCGCAATGCCGGTACGAGAAACCCATCTCGGCGTTGTCATAAGTGACGAGATCGCCGGCGCGCGTGACGCCGGTCGCGTACACCAGCACGTCCTTCGTCTCGCCGCCGTAGGCGCCGGCGTTCATGCGCAGCGCGCCGCCGACCGCGCCCGGCACGCCGCGGTAGAACGCCAAGCCGGCGATGCCGGCGTCCGCCGCCGCGCGCGCCACCTTGACGTCCGGCACCGCGGCGCCAGCGTGGACGCGCGCGCCATCGACCGTGACCTCGTTGAAGCCGCGGCCGAGCCGGATCGTCACGCCGGGCACGCCGCCGTCGCGCACGATCAGGTTGGAGCCGAGGCCGATCACCTGCACCGCCATGTCCGGCGGCAGCCTGCCGAGGAAATACGCGAGGTCGTCCTCGCTCGCGGGCATGAACAGCGCCTGCGCCGGCCCGCCGACCCGGAACCAGGTCACGTCGGCAAGCGGCTGGTTGGCGACCAGCCGGCCGGCGAGCTTCGGCATCGCCGATTTTAATTTCGGAACGATGTCGGGGAAAGTCATCCCAGCGCCTTGAGCTCGCCCGGCAGCGCGGCGGCCCATTGCGTGATGTTGCCTGCGCCGAGCAGCACGACGTAGTCGCCGGGCTTCGCCAGCTCCTTGACGATGCCCGCGAGCTGCTGCGGCCCGTCGAGCGGCACGACATGGCGGTGGCCGCGCGCCCGCAGCGCCGTCACCAGGCTGTCGCGGTCGGCGCCCTCGATCGGCGCCTCTCCCGCCGGATAGACGTGCGCGACGATCACCACGTCGGCATCGTTGAAGCAGGTCGAGAACGGCTCGAACAGCGTCTTGAGCCGCGTATAGCGGTGCGGCTGCACCACCGCGATCACCTGCCCCTTGGTCGACTCGCGCGCGGCCTTGAGCACCGCGGCGATCTCGACCGGATGGTGGCCGTAGTCATCGATGATGACGGCGCCGTTCCATTCGCCGACCCGCGTGAACCGCCGCTTGACGCCGCCAAACTTGGCGAGCGCACCACGGATCGCATCGTCGGGAATCTTGAGCTCATGCGCGACGGCGATCGCCGACGTCGCGTTGAGCGCGTTGTGACGGCCCGGCATCGGCACTTCCACGTCGCGGATGCGGTGCACCTCCTTGCCGTCACGGTCGCGGAACGCCACGGAGAAACGCTGCCGGCCGCCGGTGTTGTCGAGATCGATGAGCCGCACGTCGGCCTGAGCGTTCTCGCCATAGGTGATGATGCGCCGGTCGGTGATGCGGCCGACCAGCCGCTGCACGATCGGATGATCGGTGCACATCACGGCGAAGCCGTAGAACGGCACGTTGCCGACGAAATCGACGAATGCCTCCTGTACCGCGGCGAAGGTCTTGAAATGGTCGAGATGTTCGGCGTCGACAGTGGTGACGATGGCGATGTCGGCGGGCAGCTTGAGGAAGGTGCCGTCGGATTCGTCGGCCTCGACGACCATCCAGTCGCCGGCGCCGAGCCGCGCATTGGTGCCGTAGGCATTGATGATGCCGCCATTGATCACGGTCGGATCGAAGCCGCCGGCGTCGAGCAGGGTCGCGACCATCGACGTGGTCGTGGTCTTGCCATGGGTGCCGGCGACCGCGACGCAGCTTTTCAGCCGCATCAGCTCCGCCAGCATCTCGGCGCGACGCACCACAGGCAGGCGGTGCGCCCGCGCGGTGACGAGCTCCGGGTTGTCCGGCTTGATCGCCGACGACACGACGACGACGTCCGCGCCATCGATGTTGTCCGCCTGGTGGCCGATGTGGACGGTCGCGCCCTTCTCGCGCAGCCGCTTGACGTTGGCGTTGTCGGCGGCGTCGGAGCCGCTGATGGTGTAGCCGAGATTGAGCAGCACCTCGGCGATACCGCTCATACCGATGCCGCCGATGCCGATGAAATGCACCGGCCCGATGTTGCGCGGAAGTTTCATTTGAAAATTCGCCCTCAGCCTCTCCGCCGTCATGCCCGGCACTTGCCGGGCATCCACGCCTTTCGTGTGTTTTGCAAGGCGTAGATGGCCGGGACAAGCCCGGCCATGACAAGAATGTCAATTACTCGCTGTTTTCAGCACCAGCTCGGCCAGCCGGTCAGCGGCGTCCAGCGCGCCGGCGGATTTCGCGCCCGCCGCCATGCCGGCAAGCCGTGACGAATCGCCGAGCAGGGCCGACAACTCCGTTGCCGCCCGTTCCGGCGTAAACGCACCTTGCTCAACCACCACCGCCCCGCCCGCCTTCTCCAGCACGCGCGCGTTGAACAACTGGTCCTGATCGAGCGCGTGCGGCAGCGGCACCAGAATCGCCGGCCGGCCGATCGCGGACAGCTCGGCGACGGTCGAAGCGCCGGAGCGCGCCACCACCAGGTGGGCATTTGCGATCCGCGCCGGAAGATCCGTAAAGAACGGCGCCACCTCGGCTACGATGCCAAGTCGTACATAGGCCTCCTTGACGCGCGGGAGGTCCTCGCCGCGGGCCTGCTGAGTGATGGCAAACCTTGCGCGCCGCGCCGGATCGAGCCGCTCGACCGCCGCCGGCACGATATCGGCCATCACCCGCGCGCCCTGACTGCCGCCAAATACGAGGAGGCGCAGCGGCTCGCCGGCACGCATCGATGGGTAAGGCGTTGCCGCGGCTGCGATCACTGCGGGTCGAACCGGATTGCCGATGACCGTCACTTTCGACCGCAGCGTTGCGGGCAGCAGCGCGACCTCGGGGAAGCCGGCGGCGATCGCGGTGACGCGCGGCGCCAGCGCGCGATTGGCGCGGCCCATCACCGCATTCTGCTCGTGCAGCACGGTCGGGATCCCGCGCAGCGCGGCGGCAAACAGCGGCGGCAGCGTCGGATATCCGCCGAAGCCGACCACGACCGAAGGCTCGAGCGCGCCGAGCAGACGCCACGCCTTGGCGAGACCGACCGTGAGCACACCGAGCGTGCGCGCATAGGCAAGCGGACCACGGCCGCGCAACGTGGCGCTCGGGATCACGTGCACCGCATTGGCCGGAAATTCCCCGCCGTAATGAACGGCGCGGGTGTCGGTCGCGAGCGCGACCGCCGCGCCACGCTTTTTCAGCGCGATCGCCGCGGCCTCGGCCGGAAACAGATGACCGCCGGTGCCGCCCGCGGCGAGGAGGATGAGAGGAGTTCGCGTCATGATCCGCCCTCGATCCGTCATCCTGAGGTGCGACCCTGGCCCTGCCGGGGGAGCCTCGAAGGATGACGGGCATTTTCATCACGGGCCGTTCATCCTTCGAGGCGCGCCTTCGGCGCGGTCCTCAGGATGTCGGATTTCAGGTCGGCGCCAACGTTGGCTCCGGCGCCAGCATCGCGGCGCGCGGCTGCTCGCGCGTCAGGGCCAGCAGCATGCCGGTCCCATAAGCCACCGCCAGCATCGACGAACCGCCGTAGGAGATGAAGGGCAACGTCATGCCCTTCGCCGGAATGAGATGAAGATTGACCGACATGTTGATCGCCGACTGCAAGCCGAGCAGCATCGCGAGACCGGCGGCGGCAAAGCGCGTGAACGGATCGTCGTTGCGCAGCGCGCGCACCAGCGCGCGAATAACGATGAAGGCAAACAGCGCGGCGATCGCCAGACAGAGCGCCACGCCGAACTCCTCGGCCGCCACCGAATAGACGAAGTCGGTGTGACTCTCCGGCAGGATGCGCTTGACGGTGCCTTCGCCAGGCCCCTGCCCGAACCAGCCGCCGCGCATGAAGGAGTCCGTCGCGATGTCGATGTTGAAGGTGTCACCCGACGCGGGATTGAGGAAACGCTGGATGCGTCGCGCGACGTGCGGCACGGTGTAATAGGCGCCGGTCAGGCCGACCGCCGCGGTGGCGGCGAGGCCGAATACCCAGATGATGCGCATGCCGGCCATGAAGAACAGCGCGCCCCACACCAGCAGGATCAGCAGGGTCTGACCGAAGTCAGGCTGCAGCACCAGCAGCGCCACCACCAGGATCAAAAGCCCGAGCGCGAAAGCGTTGGCCGGCATCTCGGGGCGCCGCGCCGATTCACCGAACAGCCAGGCGACGATGATAACGAAGGCCGGCTTGAGGAACTCCGAGGGCTGGATGTTCATGCCGGCGATGACGAGCCAGCGCCGCGCACCTTTGATCTCGGCGCCGAAATAGGGCGTCGCCGCAACCATGACGAGGCTGAGCGCGAAAACGACGAGCGAGATGCGGCGGATCTGGCGCGGGGTGAGGAATGACATCCCCAGCATCAGCGCGGCGGACGGCAGCACGAAGAAGATGTGACGATTGACGAAATAGAACGGGTCGAGTCCGAGACGCCCGGCGACCGGGGGCGAGGCGGCGAGCGAGAGCACGATGCCGGCGATCAGCAGCGCACCGATCGCGGCGAGCGACAACTGGTCGACCGTCCACCACCATTCGCCGACCGGCGTACGTTGCGCGCGCGAGATCATGGATGTCCCCGTCCGCAGGCACCGTGCCGCTTTGTGGTTTACGGAGCGTTAAGGCCGCCGCCAGGCGCCGCCTCTCACTCCTTCTCCGGCTTGCTAGAGAGGGACAGACTGGCCGAGCAGCACTGCCTACTCCCTCTCCCGCTTGCGGGAGAGGGTTGGGGTGAGGGCATGCTGAATCGCCTCAAGCACACCGTTTCGATTGGCGAGCACGTCGCTATTCCAGAAGCGAAGAACGCGCCACCCCTCCGCAGCAAGAAAAGCGTCGCGCCTCACATCACCTACACTGTCCGCATGCTGGCCGCCATCCAGCTCGACAACGAGCCGGTGCTGGATGGAGGCAAAGTCCGCGACGTAAGGTCCGATGGGGACTTGTCGGCGAAATTTGGCGCCGTCAAAACGACGATTGCGCAGCAAAAACCACATTGAGCGTTCCGCATCGGTCAAGTTAGGCCGGAGTTGCCGCGCCGTATTGCGCTTCTGCCCCTCGCGCATGTGTCGCCCTCACCCGGCCGCTACGCGGCCACCCTCTCCCGCAAGCGGGAGAGGGAAGCGTGCCATGCGTACGACGCTGCGACAACTGACAGGCTGCTAGTGCTTTGCGACGACCCCCGGCAACCCCAGCACAATGTCGCGGAATGCGTTGCCGCGGGCCTCGAAGTTTCTGTACTGGTCGAACGAGGCGCAGGCCGGCGATAGCAATACCACCGGTTCCGCCGCATTCGAGCCGTGCGCATCGCGGGTCGCGGCGTCGATCGCCGCCGACAGCACGCCCGATATTTCGTGGGGCACCTTGCCATCGAGCGTCTGCGCGAACTCGGCGGCCGCTTCGCCGATCAGGTAGGCCTTGCGGATCTTCGGGAAGAATTCCGCGAGCGAGACGATGCCGCCGGTTTTCGGTTTGCCGCCGGCGATCCAGAAGATGTCGCTGAAGCTCGCCAGCGCGCGCGCCGCGGAATCGGCGTTGGTCGCCTTGGAGTCGTTGACGTAGAGCACCTTGCCGAGCCGGCCGATTT
>CAZNTY010000178.1:0-3753 GCA_964576085.1 uncultured Undibacter sp.
AGGTCGTCGACGTCGAGGTCGTGATTGTTCTCGGCATTGGCGATCGCGGATTCGAGACACTTGCGCACGTCGCGCGCGATGCGCTTGCGCGAAAACTCGAGGTCGGCGAGCGCGCTCGACACCTTCTTGCCGCGGATCATCTGCGCCACGAGATTGAGCTTCTGCGGCGACACCCGCAGCATGCGGGCCACCGCCTTGGCCTCGTTCTCGCCCAATGTGCGCGCGCGTGTGCTCTTGCCCATGACCTGCTCTCAATCAACTCTTGGCCGCTGCCGCGGCGGGCGCAGCCGAAGCCGCGCCGGCAGACGACGAACCTCCGGTCCGCGTCGCCTTGCGGTCGGACGAATGGCCGTAGAAAATCCGGGTCGGCGCGAACTCGCCGAACTTGTGGCCGACCATCTCCTCGGTGACCATCACCGGGATGTGCTTCTGCCCGTTGTAGACGCCGAAATTCAGGCCGACGAACTGCGGCAGGATGGTCGAGCGCCGGCTCCAGATTTTGATTATTTCGTGGCGGCCGGACGAGCGCGCGGCTTCCGCCTTCTTCAGCAGATAGCCGTCGACGAACGGGCCTTTCCAAACCGAACGGGTCATCTCTTTCTACGTCCTACTGCTGCTGCTTCTTCTTGCGGTCGTGACGGCTCGCGATGATGAAGCGCTTCGTGCGCTTGTTCTTGCGGGTCTTCATGCCCTTGGTCGGGATGCCCCAAGGGGTGGTCCAGTGCTTGCCGCCCTTGGTGCGCCCGCCATGCGGGTGGTCGACCGGGTTCATGGTGATGCCGCGGTTGTGCGGCATGCGGCCCTTCCAGCGCTGGCGGCCGGCCTTGCCGATCGTGATGTTCATGTTGTCGGGATTCGACACCGCGCCGATGGTCGCCATGCAGCGGCCGTTGACCAGGCGCTGCTCGGTCGAGTTGAGCCGCAGGATGACATAGTCGCCGTCGCGGCCGACGATCTGGGCATAGCTGCCCGCCGAGCGCGCGATCTGACCGCCCTTGCCGATCTTGAGCTCGACATTGTGGACGATGGTGCCGACCGGGATATTGGCGAGCGGCATCGCATTGCCCGGCTTCACGTCGGCATGTTCGGCGGAAATCACCTGATCGCCGGGGGCGAGGCGCTGCGGCGCCAGAATGTAGGAGAGCTCGCCGTCCTGATACTTGATCAGAGCGATGAAGCCGGTGCGGTTCGGATCGTATTCCAGCCGCTCGACGGTCGCCGGCACATCTTTCTTCGTGCGACGGAAATCGACCTTGCGATAGGCCCGCTTGTGGCCGCCACCGCGGAACCGCGATGTGATCCGGCCGTAATTGTTTCGCCCACCGGTCGAGGTCTTGCCCTCGGTCAGCGCCTTGACCGGAGCGCCGCTGTGCAGCGCCGAACGGTCGACCGTGACAAGCTGGCGCTGGCTCGGCGTCGTCGGATTGTATGTCTTGAGTGCCATGACGCCCTACCTCACAAGCCCGTGGTCACGTCGATCTTGTGACCTTCCTCGAGCGTCACGATCGCGCGCTTGGTATCCGAGCGCTGGCCGCGGGTGTTGCGGAACATGCGCACTTTGCCCTTGCGGGTAAGCGTGTTGACGCTCTTCACCTTGACGTCGAACAATTTCTCGACCGCTTCCTTGATCTGCGGCTTGGTCGCGTTCGAGGCGACCTTGAACGTGACCTTATTCTGCTCGGACGCGATCGTCGCCTTTTCGGTAATGACCGGCGAGAGAATGACGTCGTAATGGCGTGGATCGCTGGTGCTCATTTGAATCGCGCCTCCAGCGCCTCAAGGGCGGCCTTGGTGAGCACCAGCGTCTTGCGGCGCAGGATGTCGTAGACATTGATGCCCTGCACCGGCAGCACGTCGATGTTCGGAATGTTGCGCGCCGCGTTGGCGAAACCCGGCTCGACCTGGGCGCCGTCGATGATCAGCGCGCTCTCCCAGCCGAGCTTTCCGAACTGGCTGCGCAGCGCCTTGGTCTTGGCATCCGCCACGCTGGCCTTGTCGATCAGCACCAGGCCGCCGTCCTTGGCCTTGGCCGACAGCGCATGACGTAGCGCGAGCGCGCGTACCTTCTTCGGCAGGTCGTGCGCGTGGCTGCGCACCACCGGACCGAAGGCCTTGCCGCCGCCGCGGAACTGCGGCGCGCTCTGGGCGCCATGGCGGGCGCCGCCGGTGCCCTTCTGACGATACATCTTCTTGGTGGTGCGGTTGATCTCGCCGCGCAGCTTGGTCTTGTGGGTGCCGCGCTGGCGCTTGGCGAGCTGCCAGTTGACATAGCGCTGAATCAGGTCGGCGCGCGGCTCCAGCCCGAAAATCTCCTTGGAGAGATTGACGGAGCCCGCCTCCTTGCCGTCGAGGGTGGTGATTTTCAATTCCATCATGCACCCGCCTGAGTTTGCTCAGCTGGCGTCTCGGCCGCGGCCTCCGCCTTGGCTTCAGCCGGCTTCGCCTCTGCCGTGCGGAACTTGCCGGGCTTCGGCGCCTCTTTCGGCAGCGCCCTCTTGATCGCGTCGCGCACCAGCACCCAGCCGCTCTTGGTGCCGGGGACCGCGCCCTCGACCAGGATCAGGCCGCGCGCCACATCGGTCTGCACGACCTTGAGGTTGAGGGTGGTGACGCGGTCGACACCGAGATGGCCTGGCATCTTCTTGCCCTTGAAGGTCTTGCCCGGGTCCTGACGGCCACCGGTGCCGCCGATCGAACGGTGCGAGATCGACACGCCGTGCGAGGCGCGCAGGCCGCCGAAATTCCAGCGCTTCATGCCGCCGGCGAAGCCTTTGCCGATCGAGGTTCCGGTAACGTCGACAAACTGGCCCGGCACGAAATGATCCGCAGTGATCTCGGCGCCGACCGGGATCAGCGCGTCTTCGGTGACGCGGAATTCCGCGACCTTGCGCTTGGGTTCGACGTTGATCTTGCCGAACGAGCCGCGGTCAGCCTTGCTCATGTTGCCGGCGCGGCGCGCGCCGGCGCCGAGCTGCAGCGCGACGTAGCCGTTCTTGTCCTTGGTGCGGTGACGCAGCACCTGGCAGTTGCCGAGGCGCAGCACCGTGACCGGGACATGCTCACCGGCCTCGGTGAACACCCGGGTCATCCCGACCTTTTGCGCGATCACTCCAGAACGCATTGCAGTCTCGCTTTACAGCTTGATCTCGACATCGACGCCGGCAGCGAGATCGAGCTTCATCAAAGCATCGACGGTCTGCGGCGTCGGATCGACGATGTCCAACAGGCGCTTGTGGGTGCGCATCTCGAATTGCTCACGGCTCTTCTTGTCCACATGCGGCGAGCGGTTGACCGTGAATTTCTCGATGCGTGTCGGCAGCGGAATCGGACCGCGGACCTGGGCGCCGGTGCGCTTGGCCGTGTTCACGATCTCGCGCGTCGAGGCATCGAGGATGCGATGGTCGAACGCCTTGAGCCGGATGCGGATATTCTGGCCGTTCATGTCCTTCGTCTTTCTTCTCCGTCATGGCCGAGCTCGTCCCGGCCATCCACGCCTTCTCTCGCCTCAAGTCGTGGATGCCCGGCACAAGGCCGGGCATGACGACGGATAGACTTGCTTACTCGATGATGCTCGCCACCACGCCGGCGCCGACGGTGCGGCCGCCTTCGCGGATGGCGAAGCGCAGTTTCTCTTCCATCGCGATCGGCACGATCAGGTGCACTTCCATCGCGACGTTGTCGCCCGGCATCACCATCTCCGTGCCCTGCGGCAGATGCACGATGCCGGTCACGTCGGTGGTGCGGAAATAGAAC
>CAZNTY010000179.1:0-2756 GCA_964576085.1 uncultured Undibacter sp.
CAGCGCGTAGGCCTTCTCCTCGGCGCGCGACAGCCGCTTGTGGCGCATGTCGTCGCTATAGACGCGCAACGCATCGGTGATGCTGGAGCCGAGCTCGAGCGACTGGCAGATCAGCGTCACGAACGAGCGCACCTCCTCGAGCCCGATGCGGTCGGCGAAATGCTCGAGCGCGTCGGGCAGCGTGCGGCCGGCGCGGATCTCGAGGTTGGTCATGTGGATGTTGGCGGTGAGCGAGGGATAGCTGTCGCCGAACTCGCGGCCGATGCGCTCGAGCGCCGCTTCGAGCGGCAGGCCGGCGTCGGCGCACACCACCATCAGGTCCATGAAGTCCGGAAAGCCGCTGCGGTGCTCGAGCCGGCGCGCCGCGATGCGCTTGTCGATATAGAGGCTCGGCCCGACATAGCCGAGGATGCCGCCGACGATCACCACCAGCCAGAAGAACGTGTTGCCGGTCGGCTTCACCATCGGCAGCACGAAGAACAGGGTGCCCGACAGGCCGATGGCGAGCGCGGTGCGCACGATGAAAAAGACCGCGACCGCGCGCGGGTCGAAGATGCCGGCCTGCACCAGGCGCTGGCGCAGCACCTTCATGGTGTCCTGGCTGGAGGCGGAATAATGCCTGGTGGTGTAGTCGATCAGCCGCTGCGCCATCTTGCGGCTGGAATGGCGCAGGCTGCGGCTCGAATTGGCGCTGCGCGCGCTCTCGTCGAGGATGCGCGCGGTGCGCCGCTTGACCGAGCCGCGCACGCGGATCGCCAGCATCACCGAGAACGCCAGCGTGCCGGCGGCCAGGAACACCATCAGGCCGATCGCGACGCTGTTGTCGCTCAGCAGCGCCGACAGAAGATTGTCGATCAGGCCCATCGATCAGATCCTGAAATTGACCAGCCGGTACATGATGATGTTGCCGATGCCCATCCAGCCGCCGGCCGCGGCGAGGCAGATCTTTGTCAGGCTCTCATGCCAGACGCTGGCGTAGAAGCTCGGCGTGAAGAACTGGATGCCGATGAAGATCGCGATCGGCAGCGACGACAGGATCAGCGCCGAGGCGCGGCCTTCCGCCGCCAGCGCCTTGTTCTTGCGGCGCATCTTGAAGCGCTGGCGGATGACGCCGGACAGGTTCTCCAGGATTTCGGCGAGGTTGCCGCCGGTCGAGGACTGGATCGCGACCGCGGTGACGAACAGCGGCAGATCCTCGGAGCCGACGCGGTAATAGAGGTCGCGGATCGCGGTTTCGAGGTCGGCGCCATAGGTGATCTCGTCGGACACGATGCCGAACTCGGTACCGACCGGGTCCGGCAATTCGCGCGCCACGGTCGAGATCGCGACCGGCACCGGATGGCCGGCGCGCAGGCTGCGCACGATGATGTCGACGGCGTCCGCGAACTGCGCGCCGAAATTCTTCAGCCGGCGCCGCCGCATCACCTCGAGCCCCAATACCGGCAGCAGCAGGGCGCCGAGCAGCGCGGCCGGCGCCGCATGCCGCAGCGGCCAGTGGAACGCCAGCATGCCGCCGACGATCGCCGCGGCGAGACCCATGGCGATGAGCGCGAGCTTCGCCCAGCCGATGGTCAGGCCGGACTGCAGCATCAGCCGGTTGAGGTTGAGCAGCGGCAGGCGATAGTCGCCGCTGCCGGTCAGCCCGCGCTCGCGGCGGAGCTGGACCAGCACGCTCTCCCGATCGGGGCTGTCGCCGGCGAGGCGCAGCCGCCGGTTGATGTTCTTGCGGTAGGACGCGCGCGTGAAGAACAGCAGATAGACGCCCTCGACCAGCAGCGCCATCGACAGGCCGACCAGCAGGTAGATGATGTAGACCGGGTCGAAGCTGAACATGGCTACCGCTTCTTACGGCTGACTTGCATGGCAACTCTCCACGTCATGCCCGCGCTCGTCGCGGGCATCCACGCCTTTGACAGCGTTTCGGCAAGGAAGGCGTGGATGGCTGGGACAAGCCCGGCCATGACGGCCCTTGGTTCGACGTAGGCAAGGAACACTGTCGTCATTGTTGGCTAGAGCGGCCGTGATGGATCGAAATAGGTGCCGGGCAGCTTGATGCCCTGGTTGGCGAGGTGCGCGAGGAAGCGCGGCCGCACGCCGGTCGCCTGGAAATGGCCCTCGATCGTGCCGTCCGGCGCGGTGCCGGTGCGCACGAACTTGAAGATCTCCTGCATCTGGATGATGTCGCCTTCGAGCCCCGTCACCTCGGCGATCGAGGTGACCTTGCGCTTGCCGTCGGACTGGCGCGCGAGCTGCACGATCAGCTGGATGGCGCCGGCGATCTGGCCGCGGATCGAGGCGACCGTCATCGGCAGGCCGGCCATGCCGATCATCTGCTCCAGGCGCGAGATGGCATCGCGCGGCGTGTTGGCGTGGATGGTCGCCATCGAGCCCTCGTGGCCGGTGTTCATCGCCTGCAGCATGTCGAAGGCCTCCTCGCCGCGGCACTCGCCGAGGATGATGCGATCGGGCCGCATGCGCAGTGCGTTCTTGACCAGCTCGCGCTGGCGGATCTCGCCCTTGCCCTCGATGTTGGGCGGCCGCGTCTCCATGCGCCCGACATGTGGCTGCTGAAGCTGCAGCTCGGCGGCGTCCTCGATGGTGATGAGGCGCTCCTTCTCCGAGATGAAGGCCGACAGCGCGTTGAGCATCGTGGTCTTGCCGGAGCCGGTGCCGCCGGAGATCACCAGCGTCACGCGCGCCTTGACCGCGGCGGACAGGAGCTCGGCCATCTGCGGACGGAGGGCGCCGATCTCGAT
>CAZNTY010000180.1:0-15614 GCA_964576085.1 uncultured Undibacter sp.
TGCTTCTTGGCGATGGCTGAAAGCGCAGGATAATCCGCCGGCTGGCCGAACAGGTCGACCGGGATAACACAAGTCGGACGCAGGCCGAGCTGTTTCGCCGTGGCGATGCCGCGCTCGAGACTCGCAGGGTCGATATTGAAAGTGTCGGGGAACACGTCGACGAAAACCGGCGTCGCGCCAAACCAGACAACAACCTCCGCCGTGGCGGCGAAGGTGAAGCTCGGGCAGAATACCGCATCGCCTGCTTTCACGCCCTGCGCGCGCAGGATCAGTGCCAGTGCATCGGTTCCGCTGGAACAGGAAATGACCTCGCCGGCGCCGCAGAAGCCAGCGAGGTCGGCCTCGAGCATGCGCACCTCGGGACCAAGAATGTACTGCCCGTGCGTGAGCACGCGACCGATCGCGTCATTAACGGCGCCTTCGATCCTGCGGCGCTGTGCGGCAAGATCGATGAAAGGAATGGGCTGCGATGCGACTTTAGGACGTTCGGTCATGACAAATCCTCGCGCGCAGTCCTATTGCATCGGCGCGGGAGCCGCAACGACGCGTCCGATTAACAATTATTGCAGAATACGACAGCCGGATACCCGCGGGACGCGGGATCCCGCGCCAGTTGCCCAAATTTTGGCACCAATTTCGTCAGTTATGGCGCATTGGCGTATTTGGGCCTTTGCGCTATGACAGCGCCGTCAATCAACGGGGACGAGAGCCAATCGTGTCAGGACTGTCGCGGCTGAGCCATCTCCAGCAACTGGAGGACGAAAGCATCTACATCATGCGCGAGGTCGCCGCGCAGTTCTCGAAGCCCGTGATGCTCTATTCCATCGGCAAGGACAGCTCGGTGATGCTGCACCTCGCCATGAAGGCGTTCTACCCGTCGAAGCCTCCCTTTCCCCTGCTCCACGTCGATACGACCTGGAAGTTCAAGGAGATGATCGCCTTCCGGGACCGGCGCGCCAGTGAGCTTGGGCTCGATCTCATCGTCCACATCAACCAGGATGGCCTGCGCGCCGGCATCGGACCATTTTCCCACGGCTCCGCGGTCCATACCGACGTGATGAAGACGCAGGCGCTTCGGCAGGCCCTCGACCAATACGGCTTCGATGCCGCCTTTGGCGGTGCGCGTCGTGACGAGGAAAAGAGCCGCTCCAAGGAACGGGTCTTTTCGTTCCGCACTGCGAGCCATCGCTGGGACCCTAAGAACCAGCGCCCCGAGCTGTGGCGCCTGTTCAACGGCCGCGTGCACAAGGGCGAAAGCATCCGCGTCTTCCCGCTGTCGAACTGGACCGAGCTCGACATCTGGCAATACATCCTCGCCGAGGACATTCCGGTGGTGCCGCTCTATTTCGCCAAGGAGCGCCCGGTGGTCGAGCGCGATGGCACATTGATTATGGTGGACGATGACCGTATGCCGCTCAACCCGGGCGAAAGGCCGCAAATGCGGTTGGTGCGCTTCCGCACGCTCGGCTGTTATCCGTTGACCGGAGCGATCGAAAGCGACGCCTCGAGCCTCGAAGACATTGTGCGCGAGACGCTGACCGCAACCTACAGCGAACGGCAGGGACGCGTGATCGACCACGACCAGTCGGCATCGATGGAAAAGAAAAAGCAGGAAGGCTACTTCTGATGCACGAAGCCGTCATGCCGCGCGGATCGATCTTGCGCCAGCCGGCACCGGCCGGCGATCGGGGACTGCTGCGTTTTCTCACGTGCGGGTCGGTCGACGACGGCAAGTCGACGCTGATCGGGCGTCTGCTTTACGACTGCAAGATGCTGTACGATGACCAGCTTTCGGCGCTGGAGAAGGACAGCGCGAAGTTCGGGACGACCGGCGAAAAGTTCGACATGGCTCTGCTGGTCGATGGTCTCCAGGCCGAGCGTGAGCAGGGCATCACCATCGACGTCGCCTATCGCTTTTTCGCCAGCAAACAACGCAAGTTCATCGTCGCCGATACGCCGGGCCACGAGCAGTACACACGCAACATGGCGACCGGCGCGTCGACCTCCGACCTCGCCGTCCTGCTTGTCGATGCCCGCAAAGGCTTGCTGACGCAGACCCATCGTCACAGCTTCATCGTATCGCTGCTCGGTATCCGCCATGTCGTTCTGGCGGTCAACAAGATGGACCTGGTCGATTGGGACCGCGGCGTATTCGACGCCATCGCGTCCGATTACCGTGCCTTTGCCGAGCGCCTTGGCATTCCCGATATCACCGCCATTCCGCTGTCAGCATTGACCGGCGACAACGTCACTCACGCCAGCGAAGCGATGCCGTGGTACGCCGGCCCAACGCTGCTCGAACACCTTGAAACGGTCGAGGTCACGTCCGATCTCGCCGGCCGGCCGTTCCGAATGCCGATTCAGTGGGTGAACCGCCCGCACCTCGATTTCCGCGGCTATTCCGGCACTGTCGCCTCGGGCCGGGTGAAGCCCGGCGACCGGGTCGTCGTGCTGCCGTCAGGACGCACGACCACGATCACGCGGGTCGTCACGATGGACGGCGATCTGCCGGAGGCCACAGCAGGCCGTGCTGTAACTCTGACGTTCAAGGACGAGATCGACGCCAGCCGCGGCGACGTCATTGCGGCCGACATCGACCGGCCGGCGCTCGCCGAGCAGTTCGCGGCCCATATTGTCTGGATGAGCGAGAGCCAGATGCTGCCCGGTCGCCCCTACCTGCTGGCGATCGCCGGCAACCTCGTCGGCGCGCAGATGACCGAGCTCAAGCACAAAATTAACGTCAATACGCTGGAGCACGTGGCGGCCAAACATCTCGAGCTCAACGAAGTCGGGTTCGGCAACATCGCCCTCGACCGGCCGGTCGCGTTTGACCCCTACGGCGATAACCGGGAGACGGGCGGCTTCATCCTGATCGACCGCCTGAGCAACGCGACCGTCGCCTGCGGCATGATCAGCTTCGCGCTGCGCCGCGCCACCAACATCCACTGGCAGCCGACGCGCGTCGACAAGGCGGCGCGCGCTGCGCTCAAGAGTCAGAAGCCATGCGTGCTGTGGTTTACAGGCCTCTCCGGGGCCGGAAAGTCCACCATCGCCGATCTGGTCGAGCAGTCGCTCATCCGGCAGGGCCGTCACACCATCATCCTCGACGGCGACAACGTGCGTCATGGACTCAACAAGGATCTCGGTTTCGCCGACGAGGATCGCGTCGAGAACATCCGTCGCGTCGCCGAGGTTGCCAAGCTGATGGTGCAGGCGGGGTTGATCGTGATCGTCAGCTTCATCTCGCCGTTCCGCAGTGAGCGGCGCATGGCACGCGACCTGCTGGAGTCGGGCGAGTTCTTCGAAGTATTCGTCGATACGCCGCTTGCGGTCTGCGAGGAACGCGATCCGAAAGGACTCTACAAGCTTGCCCGTGCCGGCAAGCTGCCGAACCTGACCGGCATTGGCAGCGCCTACGAGCCGCCGGAAAATGCCGAGCTGGTGTTGGCCGGCGGCACGAAGCCGGCCGAAGAGCTGGCTGAGGAGGTCCTCGCGGCGCTGAAACGCTACGCGATTATCTAACAGTCAGGTTTTTGCGCGATGCGGCTCCGATCAGGCCAGGGCCGTTGCCTGCATGCGCGCCGGCAGCCTGGCGATCTCGTCCACTAATGCATCGATGGCGGTTTCGATATCGTCCTTGCTGTGCTCCGAGGTGATGAAGAAACGCAGCCGTGCCGATTTGGGTGGAACCGCCGGATAGATGACCGGCTGAACGTTGATGCCGCGGCGATGAAGCTCCTGGGACAGGATGACCGCGGCAACCGAATCTCCGACCACCACCGGCGTCACGGAGGTGCCCCGACCAAACCCCGTGTCGAGGCCCTTCGACTTCGCATAATCGAGGAAATAGGCGCCGTTTTTCTGGAGCCGCGCCACCCGCTCCGGCTCGCGATGCAGGAGCTCGAGCGCCTTGTTGACGCTCGCGGCGATCGCCGGCGGCATGCCGACGCTGTAGACGAAGGCACCGGCCAGGCAGCGCAGATAATCGACCAGGGTCGCCGAGCCGGCGATATAGCCGCCGCAACCAGCGAGCGTCTTCGACAACGTCCCCATCCAGATGTCGACGTCGCGCGGGTCGCTGTTGAAATGCTCGAACAGCCCGTAGCCGCGTTGGCCGAGCACACCGAGCGCGTGGGCTTCGTCAACCATCAACCAGGCATGGTGCCGCCTCTTGATGTCGACCAGTCGCGGCAGGTCCGGAAAATCTCCGTCCATGCTGTAAAGGCCTTCAACCACGATCAGGACGCGCTCGAATTTGCCGCGCACTGCCGTGAGGATCTGGTCGAGGTTGTCCAGGTCACCGTGCTGGAAACTGCGACGTGCCGCACCGGAGAGGACGCTACCGGCCACCACGCTGTTGTGAATCGCGGCATCGTAGATCACGAGGTCCTTCGCGCCGACCAGTTGACCGATGACGCTCGCATTGGTCGCATAGCCGCTGACGAAAACGACGGCCTCTTCCACCCCGTAATGGTCGGCAATCGCACGTTCTACGACGCGATGAATCGGGCGCTCCCCCGCCACCAGCCGGCTCGCTGACGACGAGATGCCGTAACGGTCGATGGCCTCTTTCGCCGCCTGCATCACCTCCGGATGGCCGTTCAACCCCAGGTAGTCGTAGCCGGAAAAATTAATCAGCGAACGTCCGTCCATCTGTGTCCGCGCGCCGATGCGTCCGTCGTGGACACGGAAGAACGGATTCTCCAGCGCCAGCCTTTCCGCCACCGCGCGCTGCACGCGTAATTCGTCATAGCCGGGCAGCGTGGCGAAATCCGTAAAACGGCCGTAAAGATTGGCGAGGTCCGGAACTTCAATGCGCGGCTTGTTTTCCAGGGTGCGCATCGACGCAACGCGCGAGAACAAATGCTCGCGCGCCGTTCCGCTCAGGGCCGATTCCTTGCTCATGACAGCAGCCTTTTCGCGGTCCGCTCATCTTCCAGCACGACGTCTTTGACCGTCTCCCGCTGATGGGCCGGAAGCCGAACCGCGTGACGCTCCATGACCGCCGTCACCTTGACGTCGTGCCGGTCGCGATCGAGACCGATGTGGGCGATCACCTCGTCGGCGATGTCGGCAATGGTCATGCCGCCCGAAGGACCGCTGAGCGGAATCTGCGTGCCGAAGCATTCCTCGAGGCTCATCGCAAGCTCGACTGCCATGAGCGAATCCAGACCGATCTCACCGAGAGGCCTGAGCTGGCTGATGTCCTCCTCCCGCAGATGCAAGACGCGGGCAATCTGAACGCTGATGACATTGGCGACTTTCCGCCGCGCCGCCTCGAGGCCGCTCTCCGCAACCAGCGCTTCCAGATCGATCTTGTCAGCATCGGTCTCGCGGAGTTTCTGACCGCGGCTGATGAAATTGGCATAAGTCGGCGAGCGCAGGACCGGCAAGCGCTCGCTGCTGATATACCCGTCGTTCGGCGAGATCGTGATCACCGCGCTGTCGACGTCAGTCGAAGACTGCTCGATCGCGCGCGCCATCAGGTCCAGCGCTTCCCGCGCCGCCAAGCCATTGATGCCAGTCAGCTTCTGGAGGCCGGCCTGGAGCCGCTGGTTTCGCGCGACCACGCCGACATCACTGATCGGCCCCCAGCCGATGGCAAGGCCGGGGAGGCCCTTCTGACGACGACGACGCGCCAGGCCTTCCATATACGCATTGGCCGCCACGTAATTGGCCTGGCCTGGATTGCCGAGCAGGGTCGTGACCGAGGAGAACATCACGAAATAATCCAGCGGCAGCCCGCGGACCAGACGGTCGAGATTCTCGGCGCCGGCGACCTTCGGCACCAGTACGCGGCGGAAACGCTCCTCGTCGAGATTGGCGAGGATGGCATCATCGAGCACCATGGCCGCATGGATGACGCCGGCGATCGGCGGCATCGAGGACTGGACCGTCTCGAACAGCTTCTCGAGCGCGGCCTGATCGGCGACGTCGCACGCTTCGGCGATCACTTTGATGCCGCGGGCGGCCAAATCCTGCACCGCGGCCTGCGCCTCCGCCGACCACGGGCCGCGGCGCCCGATCATCACGAGATGGCGGGCGCCCTTCTCGGCCAGCCATTTCGCTGTTTCCAATCCGAAGCCGCTGAACGCGCCGGTGATGACGTGGGTGCCATCGGCGCTGACGCGGAACGGCTTGTTCAGCAGCCGCGCGGCGGTGCCGGCATTTGGCCTGATCACGATCTTGCCGACATGAACCGATTGCTGCATGAGGTGGAAGGCTTCCGCCACGTCCGCGGCATCGAACACGCTGTAAGGCAGCGGCACGAACACGCCCTTTTCGAACTGCTGCATGATCTTGCCAAAGATGCGCGCGCCGAACGCCATGCGGGCGGCGATCACCTGGTCAACATCGACGCCGAAATAGGAAAGATTGCGCCGGAACGGCCGCAAACCGACATGGGTATTGGTGACGTAATCGCGCTTGCCGAGCTCGATAAAACGGCCGAACGGTCGCAGGCACGCGATCGAGCGTTCCATCGCCTCGCCGGCAAGGCTGTTGAGAACGACATCGACGCCGCCATCGGTGATCCTGCGCACGTCATCGACAAAGGTCGTCGAGCGCGAATCGAGGACGTGCATCACGCCCAGCCCGCGCAGTAGATCGCGCTTGGCCTGCGATCCGGCCGAGGCAATGATCCGCGCACCGCGCGATTGCGCCACCTGGATCGCCGACATGCCGACCGCGCCGGCGCCGCCATGGATCAGCACCCATTCGCGGCGTGACAGCTTGGCCAGCGTCACCAGCGAATAATAGGCGGTGAAGAAAGCTACCGGGATCGTTGCCGCAGCCTCGCAACTCAACTTCTCCGGCAACTTCATGGCCTGCTCGGCCTTGATCGTGACGTGGGTGGCAAACGACGAGCCGGCAAAGGCAAGGACACGGTCGCCGACCTTGACGCTGTCGACCGAGGGGCCGACGCGCACCACGCGGCCTGCACATTCGAGGCCGAGTGTGGCGCCGCTGAAACCGTTCTCCAGCATGTCCTCTGGGAGCAGCGACAGGCTCCACATCAGGTCGCGGAAATTGAGCCCGGTGGCCTCGATTTCGATTTCGATTTCGCCGGCGGCGGGCCACTTGCGTTCCATCGGATGCCAGGACAGCCGCTGGCCCGAGGCCTCGCGGCGGCGCAGGACCGCTGCCGTCTGCTGCAACGCCGGCTTGGCATCAAGCACCTGCCTCAAGCCGGTCACGCGCACGGCGCGGATCGCGCCGCGGTCGATATGGAGCTCGGTCTCGGCTGTTCCAGAGACCATGATCTGCTGGATTTCCCCTGCCGCGATATCGATGGGCAGATCTGGCGCGAGATCGATGCGCCGAACGTCAAGTTTTTGAAATTCGTTGGCCAAGGTGCGCGAGAATGCCCAGGCACCGCTTTCGACGGGACGGACCGACGACGACTCGCAACTCAGCGCGCCACAGAAAACGAGCCAGAGAGTCGCGGGGCCGGAACCGATCTTTTCCGCGCAGACCTTGATGTCGAGACACCGACGCGTGAGCGTAGTCACCGGATCGACCGGGTCGGCCAGGCTTTCCGGTATCAATACGATGATGTCCTGCGCCGCCGGCGGGAATTCCGCGGTGCCGGTTACGATCGAGGCACTCACGCCGGATGCGAGCAAAACCTCCTGGAGCTTGGTGGCGAGCGGCGATCCTTGCGCGGGAGCAACGACGAGGGTGGACTTTGCCCGGGCCGGCACCAACTGCGGGGCGTCGAATGCGGCGCCTTCAACATCAGCAGGCGGCGCCTCGGCGACAACCAGAGAGGCCAGGCTGCCGCGGCAGTTCGCCAGCACGGCAGCCGAATTGCGAAAGCCTGCCTTGTCGAGCCTGTCCGGCCAGTGCGCCACCGGACACAACGGCGATACCGGTTGATCCGCCGTGCCTGCCGCAAACCAGGCCGGGTCCAACCCGAACACCATGTCTTTGAACAAGGACTTCCGCGGCTCCAGCGCGATCAGCAATCCGCCGGGGGCTAGCAGGCCGCTCAACTCCGACAAGCCGAGGGTCGCCGGCAGGCGGTGCACCCCATCGGCCGACACGATGAGATCGAACCGTCCCAGTTCGTGCGCACGGTCGGGATCGATCAGCCGGACGCTCTTGTCTCTGGATAGAGCGAGCTCGGCGCTCTCGAAGCGGCGCCGATCCGGATCGAACACCGTCAAAAGCAGCACGTTTTTATATTCGGACGACAGCAGCAGTTGCGCCAGCGGCGAATAACCAATCTGCAGCACCCGCAGCGCCCGGCGCTTCGGCCAGAGACCCTTGTTCTCGAGCAATATCCGATAGAGCGCGGCGCTGGCTTCACGAAGGGGAAGATTGGTGCTGTTATAGAACTCGAGCGCCGTCCTGGAGATGACAGGCTCTCCCGCCCCCTTCACGGCCTTGCTGGCAGTCACTCGTTTCGCAAATCCGGACAGCGCCGCCGCCAGGAGCAATTCTCCGGCACGCGATGGCTGCTCGGCCGCCAATGCCTTGAGGACCGATGTCGATGCCGGCAGAGACGTATCATCGATATGCCATGCGCCATTTCGCTTTTTGGCAAGGCCGGCCGCCTCAAGATATGTGAGGATGTTGGTCAGCCAGGGACGCAATTGCTCCGTCAGCCGGTCGGTCGCAACCAAGCCGTCAACGTCGATCGTGCCGCGGTCGGCCAGCCCTGACGAGATTTCATAAGCCGCCGCCGTCGCCCAGGCCTCGGTCAGAATTTCAGCTTCGTCCGATGACGCGTTATCATCGCGGACGAAACCCAGCGACGCCGCGGCTGCGATAATGTCCGCGCCGCCAACGCCCACCCCGGTCCGCGCAGAGATCGTTCCGTCGATAAGCCGGGGCAACTCGACAAAGGCAACGTTGTCGAGCGCATGCGTGCGGCGCGTCGGGATCGCCTGACCGCGCACGCCTCGCAGGACAGCGATGATTTCGTCTTTCGCGCCGTAGATATAGCAGTTTGTGACAATCGAGCGTTCTGATTTGCTGACGACCTCGATTATCGCCCGCTCGGGCACAAGATGTGGGCGGCACAGCGTCGTTTCTTCGAGACGCACGGGAATGTAGGTCACTCCACGTTCTTTGGCACGAAGCTGCGGCAGCAGCGCAAACAGGCCGTGCCCGCATGCGTCGACCCGCGCAGGATCGAGAAGGTAAGACGAATCTCCGCCGGTCGGAACAAGATCAACGCTGATAAAGTCATCGCCGTGGACAACCGCGCGACGGACCAACTGGAACGCCGGGCCGTAGTTCAGGCCGCTCTCCGCCGCAATCTTGTAGATTTCCGGGCCGTCCAGAACGCGGTCGCCCGTCGGCAGGGACGGCACATGGGGTGTGTAATTCGTGCTGCCGGTTTGGATCTTGCCTCGGCAATGCAGGAACCAGCCGGCTTGTGACAAGCGAGGCCGGCTAAAAATTTCGATGGTGCTCGACCCGGGCGACAACCGCGTCATGACCTCCCGCGTCTCGCCGCTGGTCAGGTCGAGTGGTGCCTGGATTTCGAGTTCAGTAATGATGACACTTTCCGCACGAATCCATTGGCGCGCCACCGCCAGTGCAATTTCGAGGAAAGCCGTGCCCGGGAAGATCGTCTGTCCGCCGACCTTGTGGTCGGCGAGTGTCGGATGAAGCGCGGTGTCAATGTTCGCACGCCAGACCAACGCGTCCGGCGTATAGCGCACTCCCGCAAGCGGATGGCGGTCCGGATCAAAGCCGGACGCCTCGACCGTCGGCTTGAAGCGATAGGGATTCTGCTGCCACGGATAATGCGGCAATTCGATACCCGGGCCGGGATCCGGCCCGAAAGTCTTGTCGACCTCGATGCGGGCACCACTGACCAGCGCATTGGCACGCGCCCTCTCGAACGGATCGACGTTCTCGTCATTGCGATCCAGAACCGCGAGCGTGGCGAAGCCGTGGACTTCGCCGCGCAAGCTGTCGGTAACATGCTTGAGCAAGGTCGGGCGGGCGCCGATCTCTACGAAATACCGTGCGCCAAGCTCAGACGCGCCGCGGACCGCGGCCGCGAACTGCACCGGCTCGCGCACGTTGCGCCACCAGTAATTGCCGTCGAGCCGCGATCCAGGCAAACAGGCGCCGGTTACCGTCGAGACAAACGGTATGTCGGCGTCGCGCGGAACGATATCGCGCAAATCCTTCCGGAGCTTCTGCTCGATCGGCGCCATCAGATGGGTGTGGAATGGATAGTCGAGGTCGAGATCGAGCAGAGCAATCCCGCGTTCGGCCGCGATCCGCTTGAATTCTGCGAGCCCGTCAATGGACCCGGCAATCGTCTCGACGATCGGCTGCAGAGTCTCGGCGGACGCAAACACCGCGGCCATGCGGCCGGCGCCGCGCGTCAATTCCTGGTGCGTGCTGCGGTAGTAGATCACCTTGATCGCGGTGCGCAGGTCGAGAATGCCCGCCGCCTCAGCCGCCGCGACTTCGCCGACGCTGTGCCCGAGCACGGCGGCGGGCCGCAAGCCGGCGGCCCGCAGCGCGGCGGTGCAGGCCGCCTGGATCGCAAAGATCAAAGGCTGCGCAATGCTGGTCAGCGGCAGGCGCTCGCTGAGCGTCTCGCTGAACATCGCGTCCTTGAGCGACCATCCACCGATCTGCTTGAAATAGCCGTCGACCTGATCGAAGCGGGCGCGGAAATGCATGTTGTTGCGATAGGCCGACATGCCCATGCCGACCCACTGGCTGCCGTTGCCGGAATAGACGAAGGCGACCGGCATTTCGTCGCCGACCGTCGTGCCGACCGTCAGATTCGGGTCTTCCACACCTGAAATGAAAGCATTGAGGGCACGCGATACCTCTCCGCTGCGCGTGCTCGAGATCACGATGCGGTTCGATTGGCGTTCGCGCCGATGAATGACGGCGCTGGCCAACGTAGCCGTTTCCTGGTCGGAGAGCTGCGGCACCCGCTCGGCGTAATGGCGCGCCAACTCGACCAACGAGGCGCTGCTGTTCGCCGACAGCGCGAAAATACCGGACTCGCCCCGCGAGGCGTCGATCAGCGGAGCCGGCGCCTTGCGGCCCGCCGCGACCACGACGTGCGAATTGGTGCCGCCGAAGCCGAACGAACTGACGCCGGCGTATTGCTCTGCCGATTTCGGCAGCAGCAAGGGCTGCGTGCACACGGAAAGATTGAGCGCGTCGAAATCAATCTGCGGATTCGGCTCGTTGAAATGAAGCGACGGCGGCAGGACGCCATGATTGAGGGCCAATACCGCCTTCAGCACCCCGGCAAGACCCGAGGCTGGTTCGAGGTGGCCGATATTGGTCTTGATGGAACCGATCGGCAGGACGGACGAGCGCTGGCGGCCGACGCTGCGGCCGAGCGCATCGGCTTCGATCGGATCGCCTACGGCGGTCCCGGTGCCATGGGCTTCGACGAAGGCGAGATGGTCGAGATCGATGTTGTTGCGAGAATATATGCGACGCAGCAAATTTTCCTGGGCGTCCATGCTCGGCAGAGAGATGCCATTGGTCCGCCCGTCGGAATTCACATCGCTTGCAAGCACCAGGCCGTGGATCGGGTTTTTTTGCGCATAGGCATGGGCCGCCTTGCGCAGGATGAGGACAACCGCGCCCTCGGCACGCACGAAACCGTCGGCGCCTGCGGCGAAGGCCTGGCACAGGCCTTTCTCCGACAGCATGCCCGCCTGGGAAAAGCCGACCCATGACGAAGGGCCGGCGAGCAGATTGCAGCCGCCGACGATCGCCGTATCGATCCGCCCGGAACGCAATGCCTCCATCGCCTGGTGCAACGCGACCAGCGACGACGAGCATGCGGTATCTATCGTGATGCTCGGACCATGGAGGCCGTAAATGTAGGAGATGCGGTTCGCGAGAATGGCGAGCGCGGTACCGGTCGCAGAATGGGCGTCGGATAGCGCCGGATCGTTGAAGAAGGCATCGCCGTAATCGGCCTGCGACGCGCCGACGAAAACGCCGGCGTCAGAACTGGCCAGCGATGAGGGCCGGATGCCGGCATCCTCGAGCGCCTCCCACGTCAGCTGCAGCAGAATTCTCTGCTGCGGATCGATCTGGACTGCCTCGCGGGGCGAAATGCCGAACACCGCCGGGTCAAAGCCCCAGACGTCGTCGACGACGCCAGCCGCCCATGTGTAGCTGCGGCCGCGTTCATGCTTGCGGGGATGGCCGAAGCGGGCCAGCGGAAAGCGATCTTCGGGCATGCGCGTGACCGCGCACCGGCCCTCGAGGAGCAACGACCATAATTCTTCAATGGAGTTTGCGCCGGGTAGCCGACATGCCCATCCCACGACGGCAATATCGTCGCGGAGCTGGTGGACGAACGCCTTCATTGAACAGACGCCCCACTTGTCCCGGTTGGTCCTGTCCCGACGCAACCAAGCCGGGTAATTTAGTGTTTAACGAGAAAAGCTCATAAAAACAACCAGCTACCCAATAGCGCGGTTACCAATGGGCATCCCGCACAGCCTGAACCGAAATTGGGGTGTTATTTTCATGCGATAGAACCTGACTTTCCGTAGTTCCAGGCTTGTTTTTCAAGGCCATTTTTTCGGCATTAATGGGGCAGCGGGTCACGATTTAGAAGACGCCCCGGAGACACATGGGCTCGGCCGCGGCCGAGCCCATGTGTGGGGTTTCGTGATTTGGTTGCGGGGGTAGGATTTGAACCTACGACCTTCAGGTTATGAGCCTGACGAGCTACCGGGCTGCTCCACCCCGCGATAATCCGTTTGATGTGTCTCAAAATGACAAGCGCGGGCAATCCCGCGCGGCGCTGTATGTAGCAATGCCTTGTGCCGATGGGAAGAGGAATTGCTGGGAAGTTCGGGTGATACCGGCTACGCCCCGGAACCATACGCTACGACGAACGTCCGAAAAATGTAGCATGCAATGACTCCATAAGTCGGCGCGAATGATCGATCCCGTCAAGAATCCTCGGAAGGCCGGCAGAAGCGGCCAAGGCGTCCTCACCGGCGTGGAAATTCCGCAAGCGTTGCGCGCGATGGTGCGGGCGCGAGAGGCGGGGCTGATCGCGCTTGCCGCGCTGATCGGCATCATGGCGGGCCTGGTGGTCGCCGTGATGGGGTTCGGCGTCACGCTGATGCATGCGGTCCTGTTCCGCGTGCCGTGGGGCGAGCACCTGTCTGCGCTCAGCGAAATCAACACGGGCTTGGCGCTGGCCGTTCCGACGCTTGGAGGCGTCGGATTCGGTCTGGCGCTCTGGGTGCTGGTGCGGCTGCGACCGGGCCGTGAGATTGACCCCATCGAAGCCAACGCATTGCATGGCGGCCGCATGTCGCTGCGCGGCAGCCTGATTGTCGCGTTGCAGACAGTGTGGTCGAGCGGCGTCGGCGCGTCGGTCGGACTGGAGGCCGGCTATACGCAGCTTGCGAGCGGCATTGCATCCTGGGTCGGACAGGCGTTCCGGCTGCGACGACGCGATCTCCGCGTGCTGGTCGGCTGTGGCGCAGCGGGTGCGATCGCCGGCGCGTTCGGCGCCCCGCTTGCCGGAGCCTTCTATGCCTTCGAGCTGGTGATCGCGAGCTATTCGGTCGCCAACCTGGCACCGGTCGGCGTCGCCGCGCTGGTCGGCTATCTCGTCGCCAACACTTTCGGCGAGACGTCGCTTGGCATCGGCTCGCTCTATGTCTCGCACGTGCGCGGCGTTGACCTTGCGACTTCGGTCCTGGTCGGCATGCTGGCCGCCGGCGTCGGCATCACGCTGATGCGTGGCGTGGCGATCTGTGAATCTCTGCTCAACCGGCTGCGAATCCGTCCGGTGCTGCGGCCGACGCTGGGCGGCCTGGCGGTCGGCGTAATGGCGCTCGCGACCCCCGAGGTATTGTCGTCCGGGCACGGCGCCATCCGCATTTCGTCACTGTACGCGCAGCCGCTCGCGACCATCGCCGTCCTGTTCCTGCTCAAGTCGCTGGCCTCGATCGCGTCGCTCGGCACCGGCTTCCGCGGCGGGCTGTTCTTCGCCTCGCTGCTGATTGGCGCGCTCGGCGGCCGGATGTTCGCTGACGTCATCAACATCGCGTGGTCGACCGCCGGTCTTGATCCGCATGTTTATGCCATCGTCGGCATGGGCGCGCTGTCAGTCGCCGTGATTGGCGGCCCGCTGACCATGACCTTCATTGCGCTCGAAACCACCGGCGATTTCTGGCTGACCACCGCGGTGCTGATCGCGATCATCTTTGCGGCCCAGGTGACGCGCGAAACCTTCGGCTACTCCTTCGCGACCTGGCGCTTCCATCTGCGTGGCGAAGCCATCCGCAGCGCGGCTGATATCGGCTGGATCCGCGAGCTCACCGTTCGCCGTATGATGCGCGTCGACGTAAAGACGGTGCCGGCGCATACGACGGTCGCCCGGTTCCGCCTGGTCTATCCGCTCGGCTCAACCGGTCAGGTGGTCGCGGTCGACGAGGACAAGCGCTATGCCGGCATCGTGCTCGTGGCCGATGCGCATGCGCCGGAGCTCGACGACAGCGTTCCGGTGCGCAGCATCATGCGCTTCAGGGACACGATGCTGTTTCCGACCATGACGATCAAGGAAGCGGTGACTGTGTTTGACCACGCGGAGGCAGAGGCGCTCGCCGTCGTCGAAGCGCCGGACAAGCGCGACGTCGTGGGACTGCTGACGGAAGCCTATGCGCTGCGACGCTATTCCAGCGAGCTCGAGCAGCGGCGGCAGGAAATCCTGGGCGAATGACGAAGAAAAAGCCGCGGCGGTAATTCGCGGCGGCGTTTTAGTTTCGGATCACGGCGCCAACTTGCTGTCTCAAGTTTCCCCCACCACCTATGCACGACAATAGGCACAGAGGCCGCTCCCGATCATCGCAATGTTAAACGGTGCGGGACGCCGCCGGTGGCCGAAGAGGAAAGTGTCTGTGAAGACATATGCAAAAAGCCGCCGCGGTGTCCCGCGGCGGCTTTCGTCCATGTGCGGAGGGCAGCTCCACAGATGAAACCGGAGCCGTTGCCGGCGCCGGAACTGTCGGATCCCGGAGACGAAACAGCCGCCCCGAAGGGCGGCTGTTCGTTGGTTGATCATCGTGATGAGGAATTCCCGTTGCGTCCTTGGCAGACCTGGCAGCGACCTACTCTTCCAAGCCTTGAGGCTAAGTACCATCGGCGCTGAGGAGTTTAACGGCCGAGTTCGAGATGGGATCGGGTTCAGGCTCCTCGCTAAAACCACCAGGTCGGCGAAAGACGCAACGGGAGATAATGAAGCAAAGTGCGAGCGAAGCGAGCATCCCAGCGGGGACCTCGATCGACAAGTTGGTTTTCTGTCAGTAGCTCATGGTTCGAGACGCGCCTTGCGGCGCTCCTCACCATGAGGACTGATGGGCATTGAGTAATGAGAGCAATCAAGACAATCGAGCGATTAGTACCGGTAAGCTCAATGCGTTGCCGCACTTACACACCCGGCCTATCAACGTGGTGGTCTACCACGGCTCTCAAGGGAGAACTCGTTTCGAGGTGGGTTTCTCGCTTAGATGCCTTCAGCGATTATCCCGTCCGCACATAGCTACGCTGCACTGCCGCTGGCGCGACAACAGCTCCACCAGAGGTGCGTTCATCCCGGTCCTCTCGTACTAGGGACAAATCCTCTCAATTCT
>CAZNTY010000181.1:0-2697 GCA_964576085.1 uncultured Undibacter sp.
GCGGCGCGCCGGATGCGTCGGCGAAAGCGCATCGATGATCGCGCGCATATATGGCGTGCGATCGGTGCGATAGCGCCCGGGTTCGGCGGAAGCGCGCGGGCTCAGCACGCGGTGACGATCGGCCCACTCCGATACGGTAAGCGCGGGGTCGGGCGTGAGACCGTCGCGCCACGCTTGACTCAGCTCTTCTGCGCCGTTGAAGGCGAACAGATCACCTGAACTCGGCTCGAATCTCGGCGAGTTCGGCAAGGTGACCGCGGACATGCGTTTCGATGAGTCTCTGGACCGAATGAGCCTCCACGCCGAGGTCAGCCGCGATCAGGGCCGCGACTCGCGCCGGCCAGTTGAGCCATGAGTCACGTTCCTCGCGGGCCAGGCGAAACACCAGCGCGGTCGCTCGTGCGCGATCCACCAGTTCGCCCTTCATTCGCTGCAGTCGCAGCCGCGCGAGATGCGCCTTGGCGATCTCGTGCGCGGTACGCGCCTGGACGAAGGTGACATTGCCGCCGGCAGGAAGACCTTGCTCCTTCAACGTGTCGCGTACGGAGCCGAGCGCCGCTTCAGCGACCGGACGGAGCGTATTGGGACTCGTTGGCTTGGCCTTGGCCTTGCCGCGAACGGGATCGGTGGAACGCTGCCAAGCGGCATCGGCTTTCGCGGGATCAATCGTGCCGTCCGGCTCCAGCGGAATGCGACCGGCCTTCGCGGCCTTGAGGACGGCAACGTGGCTCACGCCCCGCATCTTGGCGTAAGCGCGGATCGAAATTCCCATTCAGATCACGGCCAGTTTGCACCGCGACATGCAGCAGAAAAAAGATGCAGTCGCGATTATTGACTTGGCTCCCGCCGAGAGCAGCGCGTGTATGGCGTCATCAAAACGGAGAACGCCATGCACACGGTCCTGCGCACCAACAACGAAGCCTGGGGCTTCTGGGGCACCATCCGCCACCACGCCGATCCCGCAAAGGCTTGGCCTATCGCCTTTAGGGCGATTGCAACTGCTACCGGCTGCGCCGACGAAGGCGTCCGCGATTTTCTCGACAGCCGCCATGGCCGGCACTTCGCCGACGACGTGGCGAACGGATTATTCGAAGGGCGCAGCCTTGCCGACGCAATCGATGCAGCAATCGAGCGGTGGATGACCTGGACGATCGATCGGCGCACGTCACGCGAGACCGGCATCCCGCGCGGACTGCCCTACCTCGTCGGCTTCGTCACCGATTGCGAGATTATGGTGGAGGCAGACGCGTAAGCTCCGGCGCTTCGCCGGCTCCTGCGGCCCCGCTGCGATGCGGGGCTCGGGGTCGTAGAAGGGTCGCGATGGTCGCGGCCCGACTGCGAAGGAGCCACAAATGGTTCGACTTTCCGATTCCCAAGCCGTCGTTCTCGGTGCCGCCTGCCAGCGGGCCGACCAGTCCGTCTATCCGCTCACCACCAAGCTGCCGGGAGCCGCGGCCGCGAAGGTCCTCGGCAGCCTCCTCAAGAAAGGCTTCATCGAAGAGCTGCAGGCCAAGCCCCAGGATACCGTGTGGCGCGAGGACAAGAAGAAGGGTCGTCTGACTCTGCGCGCTGCACCGGCTGCCTTCGAGGCTCTCGGCATCGACCCGCCTTCGGACGCAGAGACCGTCGCTGATATGGACGCCGTCGGCGGCACGAGCCGCAAGGCAAAGAAGGGCAAGCCGAAAGAGAAGCCCGCCCCTTCCACGCGCGCCAACAGCAAGCAGGCCCAGCTCATCGAAATGCTCAAGAGCCGCGACGGCGCGACAATCGAAGAGATCGTGAAGAAGTTCGATTGGCAGGCCCACACGGTGCGCGGAGCGATTGCCGGTGCACTCAAGAAGAAGCTCGGCTTGAAGGTCGATTCCGAAAAGGTCGAGGGACGCGGACGGGTCTACCGGATCGCTTGAACTAGACTGAATGCGGAGCGCCGTCGGGATCGCAAACCGGCGGCGCTTTGCCGTTCACTGCGATAATCGCTCCTCTTGCACCGCATCGAAGCTGCGGCCATCGCCTGTGAGCGATGCGGCTCCCCCGTAACGTTGCCAGCGCTTGATGACCACATCGCAATAGCGTGGGTCAATTTCGATAGCGAGGCAGACGCGGCCGACCGACTCTGCGGCGATCAAGGTCGATCCGGAGCCCGCGAACGGCTCATAGACGAGTTCGCCCTTGGTGCTGTTGTTGACGATCGGCCGGCGCATGCATTCGACCGGCTTCTGCGTCCCGTGCTCGGTGGCGTCGTCGTGCTCGCCGGTGGCGATGGTCCAGAGTGTGGATTGATCGCGGGCGCCCTGCCAGTGCCCGGTTGCGCCCTTGCGCACCGCGTAGAAGCACGGTTCGTGTTGCCAGTGATAATCGCCGCGGCCCAGCACGAGGCGTGGCTTGGCCCAGATGATCTGCGTCCGGATGTGGAACCCGCACGCATCGAGACTCTCGGCCACGGTGCGCGCGTGGATGCCCGAGTGCCAGACGTAGGCGACCTCGCCCGGGAACAGGCTCCAGGCCTCGCGCCAGTCGGCGCGGTCGTCGTTGTTGACCTTGCCGGTGCGCGCCGTAACGGAGACGCCGGACTCGTTTCGCCAGTTCGGGTCGTACTCGACCCCGTAGGGCGGGTCCGTGACCATCAGGTGCGGTCGCTCGCCTCGAAGCAGTTGCTCGACATCGGTTGCGATGGTGGCGTCGCCGCATAGCAGGCGG
>CAZNTY010000182.1:0-3424 GCA_964576085.1 uncultured Undibacter sp.
CCGAGGGCGAAGAAGAATGCGCGCTGGCCGCGATTGAAATGTCGGCCGGCGTCGGCACAGATGCGCGCCGTGCGGTGCGCGAATTCGCGTGCCGCGCGGGTGGCCTTTGCCTTCGGCGGCGGCGCCGCGCCGACCATGATCGCGACGTAGTTGTAGAGCCGGTAGGACCAGGCGAACTTGAAAAAGGCATAGACGAAGATGACGGTGAGGCCGAGCAGCTTCACCTCCCATTCTTCCTGGGTCGGCGCCTCGCGGAACGGCAGCCAGCCGACCACCGAGACCACTTGCTCGGTCGAGCGGAACATCGCGAGCACGCCGCCGATCGCCAGCAGGCTGGTCGAGGCGAAGAATGCGGTACCGTTCTGCAACGCCGCCGTCACCTGCGCGTCGACCATGCGCAGCTCGCGGGCCAACAGTTGTTCCATCCAGCGGTCGCGGTAGCCGTTCATCAGCGCGTTGAGGCTCTGCCGCCCATGCGGGGTGCGCTCGACCAGCATCGAGTAGCCGATCCAGGCGGCGAGGAAATAGAGCAGCGCGAACAGGTCGGGCGTGTGCAGCACCATGGTCCGCATGGTGCCGTGCCCGACGGCGCGGAGCAACCGCGCTTGAGTGAAGTCGCGCGCTCTGCCACCATCTGTCAGGGAGCATTGCAATGCCGCAGAACATCACCACCGGATACAAGGCGCTGGTCGAAGCCGCCGAGAAGGAAATCGAGACCATTCCGGCGGAGCAGGCGGTAAAGCTCGCCGGTCGCGACGACACGGTGCTGGTCGATATCCGCGACATCCGGGAGCTACAGCGCGACGGCAAAGTGCCGGGCGCCTTCCATTGCCCGCGGGGCATGCTCGAATTCTGGATCGATCCGAACGGCTCCTATTTCAAGCCGGTGTTCGGGCAAGACAAGAAGTTCGTGTTCTTCTGCGCCGGCGGGCTGCGCTCGGCGCTCGCGGCGCAGACCGCGCAGCGCATGGGCCTCAAGCCGGTCGCTCACATCCAGGGCGGTTTTGGCGCCTGGAAGAAGGCCGGTGGGCCGGTCGAGCCGGGAGGTTGAGGCGTGGCGCTCAAGCTGATCATCGGCAACAAGAACTACTCGTCATGGTCGTTCCGGCCCTGGATCGCGATGAAGGCAACCGGTATCGCGTTCGAGGAGGAGGTGATCTCCCTCAACGCGCCGGATTTCAAGGTGCGCCTCAATGCGATCTCCGGCACCGGCAAGGTGCCGACTCTGATCGACGGCGACATCAGGGTGTGGGAGTCGCTGGCGATCCTCGAATATCTCGCGGAGAAATTTCCCGCCGCCGGCCTGTGGCCGAAGGACGCTGCGGCCCGCGCCCTCGCCCGCGCGATCTCATCGGAGATGCATGCGGGGTTCGTGCCGCTGAGGAAGGCGTGCCCCATGAACATGTGGCGTCCGGTCATGAAGCGGGAGCTCGCCGCCGACGCGCAGGCCAATGTCGCGCGCATCGACGCGATGTGGAGCGACTGCCGCCGCCGCTTCGGGCAAGGCGGGCCGTTTCTGTTCGGCCCGTTCGGCGCCGCCGACGCGATGTATGCGCCGGTCGTCGCCCGTTTCCGGACCTACGCGGTCGCGGTGTCGCCGCTCGCGGCCGCCTACATGGACGCGGTGACGGCCTTGCCGGCCTGGGCCGACTGGACGGCGGCGGCGGTCCGGGAGCCCTGGGTGCTGCCGGAGGACGAGGTGGACTGGCCGACGGTGTGGCGCGATCCGGCCGCCGCGGCGCAACATTAAAAACGTGTAACGAATCTTTTCCAAATTCCGTCACAGTTGCGGCCAATTTCTTCGACCGGCCCTTTCCGGCCGCAATTCCGATCTGGGGGCGACGCTGGCGGGGTTCTTCCGCATGGAGCAGCGTCCATGAAATTCAGATTCTTCGTTTTGCTGGCGGCCGTCGTGGCGCTGGCCGCGCCGGCCCTTGCCGCCGATGACACAGCCAAGACCGTCAAGGGCATCTACCTCCTGACCGACTATCCGGCCGTCACCGTGCAGCCGGGCGCCACCTCGACGGTCAACATGCGCCTGCACAATTACGGCACCGCGCCCGAACGCTTCACGCTGTCGGTCGACGGCGTGCCGTCGGGCTGGACCGCGACGCTGCTTGGCGGCGGCCAGCCGATCGCGGCGGCGATGCCGGCGACCGATTCCAGCGTCACGCTCGACCTGCGCATCGACGTGCCGAAGAACGCGCAGATCGGCACCCATACGCTCACCGTGGAGGCCAAGGCCGACAATGCCCAGGTCGCGCTGCCGCTCGCCGTGACGCTGGCCAAGGACCTGCCGGCGAAGCTGTCGCTGCAGCCGCAACTGCCGGAGCTGCGCGGCTCGACCCGGTCGAGCTTCGAGTACACCTTGAGCATCAAGAACGACAGCGGCAAGAAGCTGCTGGTCAGCCTCGCCGCGCAGGCGCCGCCGAATTTCGACACCTCGTTCACCGAGGCCTACGGCACGCAGGAGCTGAGCACGATCCCGGTCGATGCCGGCAAGTCGAAGGACGTCAAGCTCAAGGTCACGCCGCCCGACAGCGCCGACGCCGGCAACTATGCGGTCATCGCCAAGGTTGCCGCCGACGACGCCAGCGCCTCGGCCAATCTCAAACTCGACCTCGCCGGCGCGCCCAAGCTGTCCTTGAGCGGCCGCGAGGGCGTGCTCAGCGCCCGCGCCACGGCAGGGCACGAAGCCTCGATCCCGGTCGTCGTCACCAACAGCGGCACCGCGCCGGCCGAGCAGGTGAAGATGTCCGGCACGGCGCCGAACGGCTGGAAGGTGACGTTCCAGCCCGACACCATCGCCCGCATCGCGCCCAACCAGCACGAAGAAGTGCAGGCGCTGCTCACGCCGCCGTCCAAGGCGATCGCCGGCGACTACGTGACCGGCATCACCGCGACCGCGCGCAACAACAGCGGCAACGCCAACTTCCGCATCACGGTGACGACCTCGACCAGGTGGGGCGTGGTCGGCGCGGGCATCCTCGGCGCCGCGCTGCTGATCATGGTCGGCGCGGTGGCAAGGTTCGGCCGCCGATGACCGACATCGTCATCGCGGCCGACGGCCTGACCAAGCGCTACAACGGCACGGCGGCGGTCGATCGTGTCTCGTTCGACGTGGCGCGCGGCGAGATCTTCGGCGTGCTCGGCCCGAACGGCGCCGGCAAGACCACCACGATCCTGATGCTGCTCGGCCTGTCCGAGATCGACGCCGGCAAGGCGCGCGTGCTCGGCCACGATCCGGCGCGCGAGCCGCTGGCGGTCAAGCGCCACGTCGGCTACCTGCCGGACGCGGTCGGCTTCTACGACTACCTGACGGCCGCCGACAATCTGCATTATACGGGGCGGTTGATGGGCCTGTCGTCCGCGGAACGGCGACGGCGCATCGCCGCAGCCCTTGATCGGGTCGGCCTGACCGACG
>CAZNTY010000183.1:0-4037 GCA_964576085.1 uncultured Undibacter sp.
GTTCCCATCAAGGATTTTGCACGTGATTGATCTTTACACCTGGACGACGCCGAACGGCCGCAAGATCTCGATCGCTCTCGAAGAGCTCGGCCTGCCTTACACGGTTCATCCGATCGATATTTCAAAGGATGAACAGTTCGCTCCTGACTTCCTGAAGATCGCGCCGAACAACCGTATTCCGGCGATCGTGGATCGCGACAACAACATGTCGCTGATAGAGTCGGGCGCGATCCTGATCTACCTCGCCGACAAGACGGGAAAGCTGCTGCCGAAATCCGGTGAAGGCCGCTATCGCACGATCGAATGGTTGATGTGGCAGATGGGCGGTCCCGGGCCGATGCTCGGCCAGGTGCATCACTTCGTGCGATACAATAAAGGCAAGGCGCCTTACGCCGAGGAGCGCTACCTGAAGGAAGCACAGCGGCTTTACGGCGTGCTCAACCGGCGGCTCGAAGGCCGTCCGTTCGTGGCCGACGAGTATTCGATCGCCGATATCGCGCTCTGGCCGTGGATTTCGCGGTTCGAATGGCAGACCATCGACCTCAAGCAATATCCCAACGTGAAGCGCTGGTACGAAACCATCGCCGCAAGGCCGGCGGTGCAGAAGGGCTACAAGGTGCCCAAGGACATGGGACCAATTCCGATGCCCTGACGGCCATCGGTCGACTCCCTGCCGAGGCCGGAGGCGACCGGAGCCTGGCGGGAGCAGACAATTTGCAGAAAATTGCGCGCCGGGCCTGAGTTCCTCAGCAAGCCCGGCGCCCGCATATTCGGGGTCATCCGCCTTTGCAAAACGAGGAGCGTCATGGTCTCCAACACCATCGTTCGCATGTTCGGGCTGGGCCTGCTCGGGTTGGCCGTCGTTCTGACCGGTGTTTCCCCAAGTCGTGCAGAGACGTTGTCTATTTCCGCCACCGGACTGGTCCGGCACTGTCCGTGCGGCGCGACTCCGAACGATCTAGCGGAGGAAAGCAACGGCGTCTTCGTCGGCCAGACGCCCGACGGCCGCTATTTCGTACCGGTGGTCTTTCCGGTGACGACCGGGCAGAACGTCTGCAGCTTCTCGATGGTCTACCAGGACACCAACGCTGCCGATGTGATCAAGGCACGTCTGTTCGGAAAAGCGTTCGCCGTCGGAAGCAATCCGGCCGGCGGGCGACATGTGATTGCGGCGGTGAACAGCGCCAACGGCGTGGTCAATACAGTTCGCGTGGCGACGACGAGCACGATCAACGCTGCGGCGATCAATCCGAAGTGGTTCTATTACATCGAAGTGGACGTTCCGACGGTCAACTTGAACATCCTCGGCTTCCAGATCGTCTACAAGCCGGCGTGCTGAATGAACGAGAGGTCGACCGCGACCGCCTCTTCGAAATCTCAATCGCGCGTTTGAAGTTCCGTCGGAACCTTGGTCATGAAATCTTTCCACACCTTCGGCCCGCGCCACAAAACTGTCGCGATCAAACTTCACGGATGAGTGATCAACCCGGGGGACTTTTCCTTTCATCGACGATATCGCGGCGACCGCGTGGGGCCGGTGCTGACGACGGACTTATGTTTGATGCGACGTTCGCTCGTGCTCAGCTGCCTGTTGCTTTCTGCCTGGGCCGCTCCGGCCAATAACGCGGTTTCACCGACGGCATCCACAGGTGCCGCCGAACCCGAAACGACGGTCGCCATCGCCGCCGGGGAACCCGAGCCCGCGATATCGCCGGCGGAAACCACGGAGCAGGTCACCGCATTCGATGAACCGTCGCAGCCCTCGCCGCTGCAGATCGAATCCGGCGACGCTCTCGCCGCGCTTGATGCGGTCGCCGACGAATACGGCGTGTCGTTGTCGCCGAGGGTGCCGTTTCCGCCGCGCCGCGCAGTTCCGCACGCGGTGGTCTGCGAGGCGCTTGCCGACGCCGCCGCCGACAATGACCTGCCGACGCCGTTCTTCATCCGGCTGATCTGGCAGGAGAGCGGCTTCAACCAGCACGTCGTCAGCCCGGCCGGGGCACAGGGCGTCGCCCAGTTCATGCCGGAGACCGCCGCGCAGCACGGCCTCGACGATCCGTTCAACCCGTTGCAGGCGGTGCGCGCCTCGGCGCATCTGCTGCACGAGCTGTTCAACCGGTTCGGCAATCTCGGTCTCGCAGCGGCCGCCTACAACGCGGGGCCGCGGCGGGTGCAGGACTGGCTCGACAGGCGCGGCAAGCTGCCCCAGGAAACCCTCGATTATGTCGAGCGCATCACCGGCCTGAAGGCCGAGCAATGGAAGGGCAGGACCGGCGTCTCCGTCCAGCTGCGGGTGCCCGCGCATGCGCCGTGCCAGCGCGAAGCCGGGCTCTACGCCGCGAACGGCCCCGAGCAGATTCCGGTGCCGCCGAAGCCGGTCGTAGCCGTCGCCAAACCGGCGCATGGCACCGTCCGGACCGCTTCCGCCAAGAGCGCCGGCAAGCCGCACAAGGAGGCATCGCAGGCCCCCGCAAAAACCGCCGGCAAGCCCCACAAGAAAGTGCGGGTCGCCGACGCCGCGCGCCACTGATCCCTCGCCCTCTTTCAGTCCGATTGCGGTAACATGACGGCGTCATGGCATCGCGCCCCAAACAGGCGGAGCCGCGCCCGGCGCCGCGCCTCTATCTCGTTACGCCTGCGCTCAGCGACACGGCAGCTCTTACGCCGGCGCTGGCTACCGCGCTCGGCGCCGCCGACGTCGCCGCCGTGCTGCTGCGTCTCGCCGACGGCGATGAACGCAGCCTGATCAATCGCATCAAGGACCTGGCGCCGCGCGTGCAGGACAAGGGCGCGGCGCTGCTGCTCGACGGCCACGCCGATCTCGTGGCGCGCGGCGGCGCCGACGGCGCGCATCTCACCGGCATCGAAGCCTTCGGCGCCGCGCGCGAACGGCTGAAGCCGGAGCGGATCGCCGGCGTCGGCGGTCTCGCCAGCCGGCACGACGCCATGGTGGCCGCCGAGACCGGCGCCGACTACGTCATGTTCGGCGGCCCGGACGCAACCGCCGCCGCGACGCTGGAGCGGGTCGCCTGGTGGGCGGAGCTGTTCGAGGCGCCCTGCGTCGGCTATGCGACCGACATGCACGAGATCGCGCCGCTCGTGGCGGCCGGTGCGGACTTCATCGCGCTCGATTTCGCCTGGCGCGATCCGCGCGGCGTGGCCGCCGCAATCGAAGAAGCCGCCGCCCGCCTGCGCCTGCCGGAGCCGGCGCGATGAGGCCGCTCCGCTGCCTGCTGGTCGCGGCCATGGCGGCCTTCGCCGCGCCGGCGCCGGCGCAAACGGCCAAGCCGGCCGCCATCGATACCGCCTTCGGCGCCTACCAGCGCGGCTATTTCCTCACCGCGCTCAAGGAGGCGACCGATCTGGCCGCCAAGAACGATCCGCAGGCGATGACGCTGATCGCCGAGATTTACGCCAACGGGCTCGGGGTCGGCCATGACGACGTCAAGGCGGCGCAATGGTACCAGCGCGCCGCCGATCTCGGCGATCCGCAGGCGATGTTCGCGCTGGCGATCTTCCGGTTTGCCGGACGCGGCGGACCGCGCGACCGCGCCGCCGGCGTCAAGCTGTTCGAATCCGCCGCCCAGCGCGGCAACCTGTTCGCGGCCTACAATCTCGGCCTGCTTTACCTGCAAGGCGAAGACGTCCCGCAGGACTTCAAGCGCGCCGCCGAACTGTTCGACAGCGCGGCGCGGCGCGGCGTCCCCGAGGCGCAATACGCGCTCGCCACCATGTATAAAGACGGCCGCGGCGTGCCTGCCGACCAGAAACACGCGATGCTGCTGATGCAGCAGGCCGCGGCCGCCGGCAACCTCGATGCCATGGTCGAATTCGCCATTGCGCAATTCAATGGCAATGGCACGACCAAGAACCAGCCGGCGGCGGTGAAGATGCTGCAGGAGGCGGCGCGGCGCGGCTCTCCGATCGCGCAGAACCGGCTGGCGCACATCGTGTCGGCCGGACAAGGGGTGACGGCAAACCGGGTCTAAGCGATGAAATGGAACATCATCGCCCGGGAGGCCGGCCGCTGCGATCCC
>CAZNTY010000184.1:0-2023 GCA_964576085.1 uncultured Undibacter sp.
GGCGCGGCGCGGGCAAGGCAGCGGCGGATTTGCGTCCGTCGATCGCCATCCGCGGCGCCGAGGGCACGCTGTCGAAGCTCGCCAAGCTCAAGAAGGGCTCGGACGTCCGGTACACGCTGCCGGTCGATGCGATCCTTTCGGTCGAGCCCGGCCAGAAGGTGAAGGCAGGCGACGTGCTCGCGCGTCTTTCGACCGAGAGCGCCAAGACCCGCGACATCACCGGCGGTCTGCCGCGCGTTGCGGAGCTGTTCGAGGCGCGGCGTCCGAAGGAATCGGCGATCATCGCCGAGATCGGCGGCACCATCTCGTTCGGCAAGGACTACAAGAACAAGTACCGCATTTCGATCGTTCCGAGCGATCAGAGCCTCGAGCCTGTCGAGTATCTGATCCCGAAGAACCGTCACGTCTATGTGCAGGACGGCGACGTGATCGAGAAGGGCGACTACATCGTGGACGGCAACCCGGCGCCGCACGACATCCTGGCGATCAAGGGCATCGAGGAGCTCGCGGGCTACCTCGTGAACGAGATCCAGGACGTCTACCGGCTGCAGGGCGTCGGCATCAACGACAAGCACATCGAGGTGATCGTTCGCCAGATGCTGCAGAAGGTTGAGGTCGACGATCCGGGCGAGACCGATCTCATCAAGGCGGAGCAGCTCGACAAGATCGAGTTCGATCAGATCAACGCCAAGGCCAAGGAAGCGGGCAAGAAGCCGGCGACGGCGCATGCGGTGCTCCTCGGCATCACCAAGGCCTCGCTCCAGACCCGCTCGTTCATCTCCGCGGCCTCGTTCCAGGAGACGACGCGCGTGCTCACCGAGGCTGCCGTGAACGGCAAGATCGACACGCTCGACGGCCTCAAGGAGAACGTCATCGTCGGCCGCCTGATCCCCGCGGGCACCGGCGCGATGATGTCGAAGCTGAAGTCGGTCGCGACGCATCGCGACGAGCTGATCCTCGCCGAGCGCCAGAAGGAGCAGGGCGAGCAGGCGGAGAAGCCGGAAGCCCTGATCGAGGGACCGCAGACGACCCCGGCAGAATAGGCCGAGGTCCGCGAACAACGATAAAGGGCCGCCCCAAAGGCGGCCCTTTGTTTTTTCGGCTGCGGGAAGGGCAGGAAGCGGCTTCGCTTGTGCGGTATCCCTCGAATTTTGCGCAGTTTTTTCGATGAGGATCGCGCTGCGGGATTGCCCAGCGGCGGTTCGTGCCTATTTACCTTTCGCCGGAGCAAGGCCTTCGCGGAGCGCTGCGGAAACACCCGCAAAGTCTGATTTTTCGCGGTTTCGGGGTTGACGGGAAGCGAATCCCGGGTCTAAAACCGCCCGCGATTAAGACAGGCGGTCGGTGCCGCCGTTCGATTGCGCCAAGCGATCGACCAAGGGTGCCGAGACGCTGTCTCTGACAACCAGAGTCAGGTGCTTTTGCAGGACCACGCCCATTCCGGTCGTGGTCTTTTGTCACGAACGAGCGCCCCTTCCGCAAGATGGCGGGATGGCGCGCTTTCGTTTGCGTTTCCGTATTTCGCGGTTGCGCAAGGTTTGAGGGAAGAGAACGAGGCCAATGCCGACGATCAACCAGCTGATCCGCAAGCCGCGCGTCGCGCCGCGCTACCGGAACAAGGTTCCGGCGCTCAAGGCATCGCCGCAGAAGCGCGGCGTCTGCACGCGCGTCTATACGACGACGCCGAAGAAGCCGAACTCCGCGCTCCGCAAGGTGGCGAAGGTTCGCCTCACCAACGGCTTTGAAGTGATCGGCTACATACCGGGCGAGGGCCATAACCTGCAGGAGCACTCGGTGGTGATGATCCGCGGCGGCCGCGTGAAGGACCTTCCGGGCGTCCGCTATCACATCCTCCGCGGCGTGCTCGACACGCAGGGCGTCAAGAACCGCAAACAGCGCCGCTCGCATTACGGCGCCAAGCGTCCGAAGTGACGAGGAGATAGAGAGCCATGTCCCGCCGTCACCGTGCCGAGCGCCGCGAAACGCTTCCCGATCCGAAATTCGGGAATATCAAGATCACGCG
>CAZNTY010000185.1:0-4001 GCA_964576085.1 uncultured Undibacter sp.
CGCGATATCAACCTGCATGTGCCGGAGCGCAGCATTATCGCGATCATCGGACCGTCCGGCTGCGGCAAATCGACTTTGCTCAATATGATCGCGGGACTTTATCGGCCGTCGGCCGGCCAGGTCACCTATGACGGAGCGGCCGTCACCACCGTGAATACCGCGGTCGGTTACATGACGCAGAAGGACAATCTTCTGCCGTGGCGGACGGTGCGCGCCAACGTCGCGCTGCCGCTCGAGATAAAGGGCGTGCCACGCGCCGAGCGTGAGGAGCAGGCGGACCATTTGCTCGGCCGCGTGGGGCTGAGCGGCTTTGAGGACAAATTACCGAGCGATCTGTCTGGCGGCTTGCGCAAGCGTGCCTGTCTCGCCCGTATGTTGCTGGCGAAGCCGGCGACATTGCTGCTCGACGAGCCGTTTGGCGCGCTGGATGCACAGCTCAAGCTCGCGATGCATCAGCTCTTGTTGTCGCTCAAGGAGGATTACGGTCAGACCATCGTGTTCGTCACCCATGATCTCGTCGAGGCAATAACGCTATCGAGCAAGATCGTGATTTTTACCCGGCGACCGGGCACCGTCGCGGGCGTGCGCGATGTGGACCTGCCTTATCCGCGCGATGTGTTGCGCGTGCGCTTCACCAAGCATTTCGAGGAGATCTACGACGACATTTGGGAGCGGCTTCGGCAGGAATATCGCGAGGACGGCTTATGAGCAGCCTGGCGACAGCAAGCGAGGTTACCTCCTCCACAGCGCCACCGCCGCCACGCTCGGACATGAGCAATGCTGCGATGGTTTGCTGCCAGGTCGCGCTGGCGCTGGCGATCCTGCTGATCTGGCAGGGAGCCGCCGGCCGCCTGGTCGATGACTTCTTCATCTCAAACCCGGTCGATGTCGTGCGCCGGCTGATCGGCTGGACTGAGAGCGGCTACATTTTCCTGCAGATCGCGGCGACAATTTACGAAACTCTCGCCGGATTCATCATCGGTTCCGTGCTTGGCGTCTTGCTCGGCCTGTGGCTCGGCATGTCGCGGTTTTACTCGCGGCTGCTGCACCCGTTCATTTGGGCGATCAACGCGCTGCCGAAGGTTGCCCTCGCGCCGTTGTTCGTTCTCTGGTTCGGGCTGGGCCTGGAATCGAAGATCGCTCTCGCCGCGATCCTGGTTCTGTTTATCGTTTTCATCAATACTTATCAGGGCATCAAGGACGTCGATCCTGATCTGCTCGACCTGCTTCGGCTGATGGACGCCACGAAGCGGCAAATCCTCGCCAAGGTGATTCTGCCGTCATCGGTGTCGTGGATTTTTGCTGGTCTGAAGATCGCATTGCCGAACGCGCTGATCGGCGCGGTGATCGGCGAGATGATCGCGTCGTCCTACGGGCTCGGCTATCTCGTCCAGTTGTCGGGCTCGCAATTCGACACGGCCGGCGTGTTTGCCGTGCTGGTCGTCATCGGCGTCCTGGCGGTCATCCTCAATCAATGCATCGAGATTGCGCAACGTCGTTTGGAGCGATGGCGCGTTGTCGGCGGATAAGTCAAAGAAACCCACAGGGAGGGTGTCATGAAAGCTATGGGCACGTGGATCGCTGCAGCCTTGCTTGGTTTGTGCTGCACGGCGGCGGCGAGGGCCGAGCCGGTCAATTTCGTCACCATCGGTCACAGCTATTACTCGGCTGGCCTCTTCGTCGCGCAACGAGAAGGCATCTTCAAGAAATACGGCCTCGAACCGCACGTCACGGAAGTCGGCGGTGGGCCGCTCGCTCTCCAGGCTGTGCTGAGCGGGAACGCCGATGTCGGCATCCTAAGCTACGAGCACGTGCTGTCGGCGGCTGTGCAGGGCCGTCCAATGGTGGCGGTCTTCAATATGGTGAGCCGACCGACCAGCAACATCATCGCCAGCGGCGCGATGGTCGAGGCCGTGAAAGGCAAGACTCTCGATGAAAAGATCAAATATCTGAAAGGCAAGCGGATCGGCGTTCCGTCGCAGGGAGGGTCGGGCGACAAGCTCGCCCGTGCGCTTCTCGCCGACGCAGGGCTACAGGCCAGCGACGTCAGCATGGTCTACAGTGGCGCGAATACCGGCTCTTACGTTGCCGCTCTGCAGCGCAATCTGATCGACGCGGCGATCGTGCCGGAACCGGCCGGCTTGCAGACGCGCGAGGCCGGCGCCGGCAATGTGTATCTCGATCTGCTCGGCGGCGAAGTGCCGGCCTTCAACGATATGATCTACATGTCGTTGACGGCGACCCCGCAGATGCTCCAGCAGAAGCCGGACCTCATCAAGAAGGTCGTCGCCGCCTTCGCCGAGGCACATCAGGTGATCAAGCAGAATCCGGAGCGCGCCATTGCCGACATGAAGCAGGAATATCCGACCATGACGGACGCCATGAATCGGGAACTGTTCAACATGCTCAACGGCAGTTGGAGCAAGGACGGCCACATGACCGTGGAGCAGGCCAAGGCGACAGCGGCATATCTCAAGCCGAAGGGCGATCATCCTCTGGTTTTCGAGCAGACGTTCAGCAACGACTATCTGCCGAGCAAGTAGGCGCAGGGCTGCGGTGGGCCAGCCGCCATGGCCGGCCCACCTGAGCTGGCTTTATGAGTTGTGGCCAATGTTCCCTGCCTGCTTTCCCGTCCCCCTCGAAGTTGAGCGCCAGATATATTAGCCTCTGCGGGTCCGGCAGAGGCGGAAACTATTGGCCGCGAAAAAAGAACAGCCGGGTGGGAAACACGGGAGAGAGATCATGGCGCATATCAAAACCATTACGCGACGCACGTTGCTGAAGGCCGGCGCTGCGCTGCCTCTTGTCGGACTCGCGGCACCCAGCGTGTTGTCGCAGCCGATGTCGAAATCGCCGACCAAGGTACTGGACTTCATGACCAACGCCGACGTGGAGAAGGCCAAGAAGGAAGGCCAGCTCGTGTTCTATTGCCACGAGAACGAGGCGGGCACCGCCGGCATCATGGAAGGGTTTCATAAGGATTTTCCGGAAATCAAGACGAGCTATGTGCGTGCGCAGACCGGAGCCCTGTACAACAAGCTCCTGTCTGAACGCTCCGCGGGCCAATTCAATGTCGACGTGCTCCAACTTTCCGACGTCGCGCCCGCGTTCGATTTCCAGAAAAAGGGTGGTTACGAACACTACGAGTCGCCGGAATCCTCGGCGTACAAGAAAGACCACCTCAGCTCGCCGAACGGGTATTTCTTCTGGACCGGTGTTGACCCCGCCGGCATCGCCTACAGTACCGAAAAAGTTGCTGCCCCCGACGCGCCGAAAAATTGGAAGGATCTTCTCAATTCGCGCTGGAAGGGCAAGATCAGCTGCAAGATCTCGGCGTCGGGTTTGCAGTTCGTGCAGTGGTATGCGCTGCGCAAGCTCTACGGCGACGGCTACTGGAAGGAGTTTGCCAAGCTGCAGCCGCATGCGTTCGATTCGCGGGTGCAGCTGTTCGACCGTCTGGCCAAAGGCGACGATATGCTGAGCTGTCTCGGTGAGTACCCCGCTTACATCCTGTTCAAGAGCCGGGGAGCAAAGGTTGAGTTCGTCGCGCCGCCGGAGGGGCTGGTTGCGACGCCGCTGGTCGTCGGCGCGGTCACCAAGGCACCGCATCCGGAGGCAGCCAAGCTGTTCGTCGACTGGGCGATGTCGAAGCGCGGTCAGGCCTGGTACCAGAGCAACCCGAACCTTTATTACGGCTCGGTGCGCACCGATGCGCCCCCGATGCCGACCGGCGTGAAGCTCAGTGACTTCAAGCTGCTCTATCCCGCTGATTGGGAAGACTATGCCTCGCAGCAGGCGACCTTCTTGAAGGAATGGAACGGCATGCTCGGCCTGTGAGCACGCCTGCGTCATCCGCGGGGACTTTCTCCGCGCAAAAACTGGCCGGATACGGGGTCGCCGCCGTGGCGGCGGTGCTGGTCCTTTATCCGGTCTTTTACCTCTTTCAGGCCGCCTTCGATGTCGGCGACCCGCAGGCGCGGCCGCCGACGGCCTACGGCTTC
>CAZNTY010000186.1:0-1979 GCA_964576085.1 uncultured Undibacter sp.
CGCTCGGCCGTGAGCATCACCCGCTCGGCGGCGCGTGACAGCAGCCGGTCGCCGAACCGCGCGCCGCCGTGCTGACCGTTGCCATACACATCGGCTTGGCCGACATGGATGATGGCCCAGTCGGCGTGCAGCGCCGGCGCCGCCAGATAAGGCTCCCCGTTGATCGGGTCGTTGAACGGCACGTAGTCCTTGTTCAGGACCGGCAGCGCCGTACCGACCCCACCCCGCCACGGCAGGAAACCGAGCCCGCGCGCCGCGGCATCGAGCTGGGAGTACAGGAGATATTCGGTCGTCTCATAAACCTCGATCTCGTCGTTCTCTGCCGCGCGCCGATAGCAGTGCCCGATCGGCGCATGCAGCTCGGCGCCGATATAGGGCGTGATTACCTTCTTCACGCAACCGGCGCCGATCATCATGTCGATCTCGAGCCCGGCAGTCGCGGCGCCGATCACGGTGAGGTTCCTCACGCCGCGGCGAATGAGCGCGCGGATGATCGGCATCGGATGATTCACGGTGCCGAATCCGCCGACGATGATCGTGTCGCCGTCCTTGATGAGCGCCGCTGCGTCTTCCTCGCCCATCAGCACGTCCTTGCGCGGCGGGCGGTTAGCGCGGGTGATCGGTTCAAGCTTCATGATTTCTCCACGAGACGAAATTCGGGTGTCTGGTCGTCCGCTGCTTCCGCGGTGACGCGGCTACCGATCGCCGGCGGGTCGGGACGATCGAAGTGGCCGAGCACATGCTTGCCGCCGTCGAGCACGACCAGCAGCAGCACGAACGGCGCCTGGTCGGCGTGGGCCTTGTCCGGCACGCGGATGACGGTGTGGCTCTCGACGGTGCCGACCACGAAACTCACGACACCGCCTCCAGGACGTGGACCGTGACCGCCGCGGCGGTGCCGCCGCCATTGTGCGTGAGGCCGAGCCGTGCATTCGGGACCTGGTTCGGATGCCGGCCGCGCAGCTGCATGGCGACCTCGTAGATTTGCCCGCAACCCGTGGCGCCGGTCGGATGGCCCTTCGACAGCAATCCGCCGCTCGGATTGATTACGACCCGGTTCTTGCGGGCGATGCCGGGGCCACCCTCACCTTTCGCAAAGAAGCCGAGGTCCTCGGCGTCCACGATCTCGGCGATGGAGAAGCAATCGTGCAGCTCGGCAACGTCGATGTCCTGAGGGGACACGCCGGCGATCCGATAGGCACTGTTGGCCGCATCGACCGTGCCGTCGTGCGTCGTGATGTCGGCATAGTCGGTGATGCGGGCCGGCGCATTGACCAGTACCGATGCGGCAACGCGAACCGACGGCGACCCGTACTGACGCGCCACATCCTCGCGCGCCAGCACAACTGCCGCGGCCCCGTCAGTCGCCGGGCAACAATCGTACCGGCGGATCGGATCGCAGATCAACGGCGAGGCGATAACCTCCTCTGCACTTACCGGTTTGCGAAATTGCGCCAGCGGATTGGCCGCACCGAACTGCCGGTTCTTCACCGTCACCGCGGCCACTTGCTCGCGGGTCGTGCCATAGAGGTGCATGTGACGAGCCATCACCATGCCCCAGAAGCCCGGAAATGTGAGCCCGGCGCAGCCCTCGGTGCCCTGATCGATGGCGGCCGTCATGGCTGTCGTGAGAGAGTCACGTGGAAAACCGGTCAGGCGTTCGACACCAATAACCAGAACGGCATCTTCGGCATCTACCTCGATCAGGCGATGGCCGAGGCGAACCGCGGCGCTGCTCGACGCGCAAGCGGCTTCAATCTTGATTGCGGATACGCCTTTGAAGTCGAGGTCGGCGGCAACAATGGGCCCAAGTAGTTCCTGCCCGGTCATGATGCCGCCGACGAAATTGCCGACGAAAACACATCCGATCCGTGCCGGAGGAATATTCGAATCGGCAAGCGCAGCCTTCGCCGCCTCAACGGCAAGGCTTTGCAACGTGCGGCCGGGATGTGCGCCGAAGCTGGTCGACCCGACACCCG
>CAZNTY010000187.1:0-3166 GCA_964576085.1 uncultured Undibacter sp.
GTTGCGCAGGCACTGCGCGAAGACATCCGGCTTGATACGGGTGACCTTGGGCAGGATCGTTGAATTGGGACAGCCGACGCAGCGGAGCTGGCAGCCACCGACGATATCAAAATGAATTTTATCCAGGGTCGGACGTTGCCACGGTCGCATCAAGGGCCCTCTCCAGACGCAAGATTCGTGCTCCCCTGCAAGAAAATAGCATGGCCTCAACGGACAGACGAGCGTTCCGCATCTCCTTTCGCAGCCAAGCCGAACGGGAACTTTTATACGGCCTCACTTGAGGAACGCCTCGTCGATCGGCACGCGATAGCCGTTGGCGAGGCGGTTGGTTTCGTTGGCCATGCCGGTGACGGCCATGACCTCCGCGAACATCGCCTCCGTCATGCCGGCCTTGCGCGCCGCCGCGGTATGGCTGGCGATGCAATAGGCGCAGCCGTTGGTGACCGAGACGGCGAGATAGATCATCTCCTTGGCCAGCGGATCGAGCGCGCCCGGCGCCATGATCTCCTTGAGACTCTCCCAGGTGCGCTTGAGCGTCGCCGGATCGCGCGCGAGATATTTCCAGAAATTGTTCACGTCCGGCACGTTGCGCGTGCGCTTGATGTCGTCATAGACCGCGCGCACGGCGGGCGAGGCATCCTGGTATTCGACGGGCGCGGCCATGACGTTCTCCTGTGACTATTTCGCCGGCGTCGCCAGCGGCTTGCCCTTCTCGACGACATAGACCGCCAGAACCTTGGCGCCTTTCGGTCCGCTCCTGGCGGTGTGAACCGCCCCGGCGGGAATCTGGTAGCTGTCGCCCGCCTTCATCGGCCGGTCGGGCTGGCCGGCGACCACCAGCACCGCATCGCCCTCGAGCACATAGCCGCTCTCGACTCCCGGATGCGAATGACGGCCGATATCGACGTTCGGCGCGATCTCGGCAATACCCATGACGGTCTCGTAACCGGCACCGGGCACGTCGAATTTCTGCAGCGGGATACGCTTGATCGGCGGCGGCGCCGATTGCGCCAGCGCGGCGCCCGCGAACACCATGACGGCAAGCGCGATAACGACAGATGTTTTTTTCGACATGGCATTCCCCCTTTTCAGACCCAGACACGTTAGCATAATGCGCCAACGTCCATGGGGAAATCGCATGCCGAAAACGCCGGACTACTTTCACGGCAAGACCATCGTCATCACCGGGGCCGCGAGCGGCATCGGCCGCGCCACCGCGCTGATCTTCGCGCGCGAGGGCGCCAACGTGGTCTGCGCCGACATCAACGAGACCGGAGTGAAGGAGACGGTCGAGCAGGTCAACGCGCTCGGCAGCCAGGCGCTCGCGCTGACCATCGACGTGACCAAGCGCGCCGCGGTCAACGACATGGTCGAGCTTGCGGTGAACGATTTCGGCCGCGTGCACTTCCTGTTCAACTCGGCCGGCGCCGCGATCCGCCGCGCCAGGTTCCTCGAGATCGACGATGAATTGATCGAGCGCACCTTCGACCTCAACTTCAAGGGCACGTTCTACGCGATGCAGGCGGTGATCCCGCATATGCTCAAGAACGGCGGCGGCGTGATCGTCAATGTCGCCAGCATGGCGGTGAAGCGCGGCGGCCCGGGGTCCTCGGTGCATTACGCGGCGGCCAAGGGCGCGGTGAATACCATGACGCTCGGCGTCGCGCGTGAGTTCGCCAAGGACAACATCCGCTGTCTGTCGATCTCGCCCGGCCCGGTGCGCACCGCCTTCGCCGCCGCGGCCGCCTCTTCGCCTGAACTGCTCAAGCGATTCCTCGACGACATCCCGATGGGCCGCTTCGGCGAGCCCGAGGAGATCGGCGAACTGGTGCTGTTCCTGTGCTCGGACGCCTGCCCGTTCATGACGGCCGACACGGTCTACGCCAACGGCGGCGGCGGCTGGCGCTGATCTCATCCGCGCATGTCCGGCCCGGCGAGATCGCAGTTGCGCGCGTTGTCGAAGCCGTACGGCAGGTCGGCGGTCGGCGGCATGTCCTTCGACAAGGCAACCAGGCCCTGTGTCAGGCTGTTGATGCGGTGGCGCTCGATCAGCTTCGGCGCGTTCGTGGTATTGAAGCGCACGATGCGCACCCGCGGCTGGCATTGCGACGTCGCCATCAGGCCGGACGCCAGATAGCGGGGCAGCGCGAGCACCTCGCGCGCTTCGAAGATGCGGTCGATGCCGAGCGTTTCCGTCGCGTTCCGGCGTCGCGCGTAAGGCACGCCGAGCATCGCCGTCACCGGCGAGGGATCGAAGGCGTAAACGTAGTCGATCCGGCTGTCGGCATAGGCGACGTGCTGCGCGAGGCCGCCGCCGAGCGAGTGACCGGTGGCGATGATGCGCTTGGGAACACAGCCGGCGTGCTGGATGCGGTCGATCATGAGCGGCGCCACCGCCTGGATCTGGTCGTATTGACCGAACAGCGGCCGGTGAATGAACCAGCGCAAATTCGACAGCCAGTCGCCGACATCGCCGGAATCGCTGCCGCGGAACGCAATCACGGCTTCGCTGCAATCGCGGCGGCGCCAGACCATGAATTCGAGACCTTCGACGCATTCCTTCGCGGTCGGACAGCCGAGCGCGCCGACGTGGCCGCGAAGGCACGACCAGCCATGACTTTGCAGGTCGTCGAGCCACCCGGCCAGTTGGCGAATGTCCTCGATGCTGCGTTTTACGGTGGCAAAATTCGCATGGCGCAGCTTGGCGCCATCCGGGCACACGCGGCCATCATCAGTGAGGAACGGCTCGTCGGTATAGGCGAGCGCCGACATTTCCGCATACGGCCGGTAGAGCGCGGCGTAAGCTGCCGCCGGCCGCGGAATGTAGGCGGCAGTGCCGATGCCGACGTCCGCCTCGGTCGGCAGTTGCGCGCAGCTTGCCAGGCCGAAGGCGATCATGATTGCGCCGAACGCCAATACCCTCCGCAATCCGGCGACTGCCAACCGCATCACCCAACTCCTAATGTCCTCGAGTATAGCTCACTGCCGAGAGCGTCACATTGCGTGCCTTTATCTTGACCCTTCATCCTGCCCTTCCGTCGCGATAATGATAATGGCGCCACGCAGACATGCGCCGTCGCCCCTGTTCTTTGGTCGGCGCGGGGTGCGCCCTCTTTCCCTTTCCTTCGGGACATGGCCCGAAGGGGACGGAGCGCCGGATGGCGCA
>CAZNTY010000188.1:0-4140 GCA_964576085.1 uncultured Undibacter sp.
ACGGCAAGCCGGATTACGCCTCGCTCAAGCCGGCCGCCGAATGCACGCCGATCGCCTATCCGAAGCCCGATGGCAGGCTGACCTTCGACCGGCTCTCGTCAGTGTTCCTGTCTAATACCAATCACGAGGAGGACCAGCCGCCCCATCTCATCGTCAAGGACATGGCGCTGCAGAAATCGTCCGAGCACGACATCTATGCCGGGCCGTCGGCGCGATATTGTCCGGCCGGCGTCTACGAATGGATCGAGGAGGGCGGGACCCCCAAATTCGTCATCAACGCGCAAAACTGCGTTCACTGCAAAACCTGCGACATCAAGGACCCGAATCAGAACATCACCTGGGTTCCACCGGAAGGCGGCGGGGGGCCGAACTATCCGAATATGTGACGGCCTGCTGGACAGCGGCGGGCCGGAAGCCTTTTCTTGCGGCGCAGACCTAAAAAGGCCATTGTGCGGCCATACCGACGGCATCCGCGTTTCGCGTCGACTGCCTGGCGCATGATTCCCGAAAGTGGAACCAAGTTTGGGAAAGATCATGTGCCAGCAAAATGTTAGGGCGAGCAGGGCGACGCAATCAAAACGGATCGTGCTTTGAAGGAGCCTGCTTCGTGACCCCCTTGCGCCTTTCCCGCACCGCGGCGGTTGCGGCTTTTGCCGCCATCGCCGTCGCGACGCCGGTTGCGCTCTCGGCGCAAGCGCCGACTTCGCAAGAACTGGCGAAGACGAGCGCCGCCGGCAGTTATCTCGCGGCGCGCTATGCCGGCCAGCAGCGCGATGCGCAGGCCGCCGCCGCCTATTACCGCGCGACGTTGCGTCACGATCCCAAGAATGGCGAGCTGCTTGACCGCACGTTCCTGTCACTGCTGGTCGCGGGCGATATCGACGAGGCGGTGCACTACGCCGATCGTGTCCTGCAGGTCGACAAGACCGACCGCATCGCGCACCTCGTGGTTGGGATCCGTTCGCTCAAATCGAAACAATATGCCGTCGCGCGGCGCGATATAGCGCAGTCCGTGCGTGGGCCGATCACCGATCTCGCGGCGACGCTTCTCAACGCCTGGTCGATGGAAGGGGACAGCAAGAGCGCGGTCGCGACCATCGATAAGCTGTCGGGTCCGGATTGGTACGCGATTTTCAAGGAGCTGCACGCCGGCCTCATCCTCGATATGGCCGGCAACGCCAAGGAAGCGGGCAAGCGACTTGAGCATGCCTACAAGCTCGACTCTTCGGCGCTGCGCGTGGTCGAGGCCTACGGCTCCTGGCTGTCACGCAACAAATCGCCACAGGACGCCCTCGCGGTGTTCGAGGCCTTCGATAAGGTCCTGCCCCGCCACCCGCTGGTGGTGGCGGAAATGGAGAAGCTGAAGGCCGGCCAGAAGCTGCCTCGGCTGGTCACGAGCGCCCAGGCAGGCGCAGCCGAGGCGCTTTACGGCCTTGGCGCATCGCTCGGCCGCCGTGGCGGCGAAGACCTTGGCCTCGTCTATCTCCAGCTTTCGCTTTATCTGGTGCCGAGCCATCCGCTGGCCCTGCTGTCGCTCGCCGACCTTTACGAATCGCTCAAGAAGCCGGACATGGCGATTCAGGTCTATGAGCGGGTGCCGACGAATTCGCCGCTTTATCGCAACGCCGCGATCCAGATGGCGGCCAATCTTGACAGCCTGGACCGCACCGACGAAGCCAAAAAACATCTGCGCGCGCTGATTGCGGAACACCCCGACGACATGGAAGCGATCATGGCGCTCGGCAACGTGCTGCGCGCACACAAGGAGTTTGCCGAGTGCGCCGATGTCTATTCCAAGGGCATCGCGCAGCTTGATGCTCCCGCCAAGTCGAACTGGCCGCTCTTCTACTTCCGCGGCATCTGCTACGAACGCTCGAAGCAATGGCCGAAGGCCGAGGCCGACCTGAAGAAGGCGCTTGAGCTGTTTCCCGAACAGCCGCACGTCCTCAATTATCTCGGCTATTCGTGGATCGATCAGGGCACCAAGCTCGACGAGGGCATGGACATGATCAAGCGAGCCGTCGCCCAACGGCCGGACGATGGCTACATCGTGGACTCGCTCGGCTGGGCCTATTTCCGGCTCGGCAATTACGAGGAGGCCGTGAAGCAACTCGAGCGCGCGATCGAGCTCAAGCCCGAAGATCCGACCATCAACGATCATCTCGGCGACGCCTATTGGCGCGTGGGGCGCGTCCTTGAAGCCCACTTCCAATGGGCGCATGCGCGCGACCTCAAGCCCGATCCCGAAGATCTGCCCCGGATACTCGAAAAGCTGAAGTCCGGTCTGCCGGACGAGAACACTTCGACGGCAAAGGCAGGCAAGAAGGACAAGGAAGGCAACGGCGGCTGAGCCTTGTGAGCGTGGCGCTTGTCGAGGCGGCTCCCGCCAAGATCAATCTGACCTTGCGCGTGCTCGGTCGCCGCGCCGACGGCTTTCACGACCTGGAGAGCCTGGTCGCTTTTGCCGACCTCGCCGATCGCCTGACGCTTGTTCCCGGCCCGGATACGGCTCTCGAACTTGGCGGGCCGTTTGCCGTCGCCTGCGGAGCCGTCTCGGAGAATCTCATTCTGAAAGCGGTGCGCGCCGCCGGCCTGCGCGGAGGCCTGTTCAGTCTGGACAAGCAGATTCCAGTCGCGGCCGGGCTTGGTGGCGGTTCCGCCGACGCTGCTGCGGCGCTGCGGTTGATCGCACGCGCCAATGGGCTGAAGGCGAACGACCCGCGGATGCTCGATGCCGCGCGCACGATCGGCGCCGACGTACCGGTCTGCCTTGAGGGCCGCGCGCGAATCATGCGCGGCATCGGGGAACTACTGTCGCCGCCGCTTGCGCTGCCGAGGCTGCCTGCCGTGCTGGTCAACCCGCGTATCGCCCTGCCGACCGCTCGGGTCTTCGCCAGGCTGGCATTGCGCGAAGAGGGCGTCCCGCTGTCCGATGCCGTGCCGCCTGGACGGACGGCGCTGTTGGCGTGGCTTGCCGCGCGCGGCAACGACCTGACCCGGGCGGCGACAGAATGCGCGCCGGAGATTGCCGACGTGCTTTCGGCCCTTCAGAAGCTGCCGGGGTGCCGGCTCGCGCGCATGACAGGGTCCGGCGCGACATGTTTTGCGCTGTTCGATGATGCCGCGGCGGCGGCCACGGCAGCCGGCTGTCTTACGCAATCGCGTGGAAACTGGTGGATTTATCCCACCTTGCTCGGCTAGCGTGCCGCCTTATTCCCGCCGGGTCATGCTATGAAGCTCTCACCATGACGAAATCGATCATCGCCACGTTCGTGCTTGCCGGAATGCTTGCCATTTCGCCTGCACTCGCAAAATCTCCGCGGAAGCCGGTGGATCGGCCCTGTGTCGACAGTCCGGCGCAATTCTCATGGAGCGATTTCCTGCTCGGCACCGGTCCGGCGCCGCAGCCGAACGGCTGCGCGCCGCCGGTCTACAGCAATGGCGAGTTTGTCGGGCAGGATCCGGACCCGAACGTGCGTCTTCAGCTTCGTCGCGATTCCGACAACGAAGGTTACCGACTCAACACCAAGTAGCCGGCAGCGCCTTTTTAGTGCGCGCGGGCGATGCAGAATTCGACAGCCTCGAGAAGCGCCCGCTTGACCGAGCTGTCGGGCGCAAGCGCGAGCGCATCGACGGCAATCTCGCCGTAATGCCGCGCTCGCTGGATGGTGTCCTCGATCGCGCGATGCTGCGTCATCAATGCGACAGCGGTCTCGAGATCTTCCTCGCGCATGTCACCGCGGCCAAGCGTGCGGTTCCAGAATTCGCGTTCGGTCCTGCTGCCGCGCCGATACGACAACACGACCGGTAGAGTGATCTTTCCTTCGCGGAAGTCATCGCCGATGTTCTTTCCGAGCTTCGCCGACTTGCCGCTGTAGTCGAGCGCGTCGTCGATCAGCTGGAAGGCGATCCCGAGATTCATTCCGTAGGAGCGCGCCGCGGTTTGCTCCGCCTTCGGCCGTCCGGCGAGGACGGGGGAGACCTCGCACGCGGCGGCGAACAGTTCCGCGGTCTTGGCGCGGATCACCGCGAGGTATTCATCCTCGCTGGTCGCGGTGTTCTTGGCGGCGGCGAGTTGCATCACTTCGCCTTCGGCGATCACGGCGGCGGCGGATGAGAGGATGTCGAGCGCGCGGAGGT